>NZ_JBEXSH010001550.1:0-1003 GCF_040613555.1 Streptomyces sp. NPDC006265 | reverse complement strand
GTGGGAGGACTCGGTGGACCCCGGACGACGGCAACCAGTATGACGGAGCCGGCGATCGTGGCGATCCAGGTGGAGAGATCGAAGAACCCGTCCCGTCGACGGAGTCGACCCCGAAGATGACCTTGCCGAGCCACTACGACATGTGCCACGTCGTGCCGAGCGAGGGCCCGAGGATGAGGACGGGGGCGTCTTCCGGGCCGTCGAAGCGGCACTGGAGGGCAGGGGCCGTGGTCTCACTCACCGCTCCACGCCAACCGCCGGATCCGGCACCGCCGACGCGGGTCCCCGCATCCTGACACCCGGCTCCCGGATATCACGGGGAACTCTCGCGCCGCCTTCACGCATCTGCCCCCAGGGCGCACGGGGGTTCCGTCAGAGGTCGCCCGGCAGTCCGAGGCCGGTGAGGGCGCCGACCGGGTCCAGGTCGGGGGTGCCTCTGGGCCACCAGTCGTCGCGGCCGGGCTCGGACTCGTACGCGTACCAGAGGCCGTCGCGGCCGAGGCGGAGCTGGACGTGGCCCTGGGGGTGGGTGAGGTGGTTGCGCCGGGGCCGGAAGGCGGGCAGGTCGGCGGCGAGCAGGAGGGGGCGGGCCCGGTCGAATCGCCCGGCCGGCGGGTCCCACGGCTCCTCCAGTACGGCGAGGCCCTCCGGTCCGCCCTGACGCCAGGCGGCGACCGCGCGGGCCAGCTCGGATGGGGTGCGGCCCGCCGCGGCGGCGAGGGACGAGTACAGCGCCCGGGTGCCGGCGGTGAGTCCCGCCCCGGGGCGGGCGGCGGCCAGGCGGACGGCGTCCTGCCAGAACGTCAGCTGCCCGACCGGGTCACGGCCGGTGCCGAGCAGGGCGTGGGCGCGGGCCGCGGCGTCCGTGGCCAGCTGGTCCAGTGTGAAGGAGTCCGGGCCCCCGGGGGCCGCCGGGTAGGCCGGGGGCTGCTCGGGATGAACGGGCGGAGGCAGTGGCGCGGAGCCGTGGTTCTCCAAGGCCGCGGAGGCGGGGAGCGTGGAC
>NZ_JBEXSH010001549.1:0-1006 GCF_040613555.1 Streptomyces sp. NPDC006265 | reverse complement strand
GGCCAGTGACCACTCGGCGTCCCGCTGGCGCACCGCCGCCCGGCACCACGCCGCGTGCAGTTCGCCCTGCCAGCCGTCCGCCACCGGCAGCGCCACGACCTCCTGGGGTGTGCGCCCGCCCAGCCGCCGCGACCAGGTCGCGAGCGGTGCCGCCTCCACCAACTGACCCAGCCACCAGGACCGTTCACCGCGGCCCGCGGGGGCCTTCGCCACGACACCGTCGCGTTCCATGCCCGGATCGCACTCGTGCGGGGCCTCGACGGCGATCGTCGGGATGCTCTCCGTGGCTCCGGTGGCTTCCTCGTCCTCACCGCCGGCCCTGCCGGGCTGCGCGGTCCGCATGTGGTCAATGGCCACACACGCCCCCGCCCTGACCGCCATCCGCGCGGCCAGCGCCGAACCGGGCAGGGCGGACAGCAGTTCCGCCGCCGTCGCCCTGACGTTGCGGCTGCGGTCGGCCAACGCCTGCTCCATGAACGGCTCGTCGTCCGGACCCAGGCCCGCGCGCAGGGAGTCGAGGAACATCAGCCGGTCCTCGGCCCGTTCCGTCGCCCATGTCGTCGCCAGCAGGTCGCGTGCGGCGGCCGGTTGGCGGGAGCGCAGGGCGGAGAGCAGGGCGACCCGTTCGGCGAACAGGCCCTCCTGCCAGAGCTGCTGGATCCTCTCGTCGTCCTCGAGTTGCGGCAGGGCCGCTCCGCCGCCCGGGGCCGTGCGCAGGGCGAACCGCCACTCCGGGTTCAGCCGGGCCAGCCACAGGCCACGTGGCCCCGCGAACTCCAGGACCGCCGGCCGCAGATCGGTACGACCCCGGGCGGCGTCCAGCAACGCCGGGAGCACCTGCGGAGGGGGTGCGAACCCACGGGCGTTCGCCACCGTGAGCCATTGCGGCAGCAGCTCCGTCAGATCGGGCGCGGCACCCCGCCGGCCGCCGCCGGACGGGCCAGGGCGGTCGGCCAGCAGCATCGCGAGCCTGCGGGCGGCCGCCGGGGGCAGGACCGGACGCGGG
>NZ_JBEXSH010001548.1:0-1009 GCF_040613555.1 Streptomyces sp. NPDC006265 | reverse complement strand
GCGGTGGCGGGCCCTGCATCTGGCCGGGTGTGCCGTGCTGCTGGCAGCCGCGGTGACCGGTGGGGCCATCGCGGTCGGGGGTGTGCAGGACCGCGGGGCCGGTGTCGACGCCGTGTCGGCGGCCGGGTCGCTGTCGCCCGGCGATCTCGCCCGGGGGGATCTCGACGCGGGCATCGCCTCCCTGCAGAAGCATCTCCGGGCCCAGCCGAAGGACTACGGCAGTTGGGCCACCCTCGGGGTCGCCTACGTCGAGCAGGCCCGCACGAAGGGCGACCCCTCCCGGTATCCGCAGGCGCAGCGCGCCCTGAAGCGGTCCGCCGGACTGGAACCCGGCAACGACCAGGCCCTGGCGGGGCAGGCCGCCCTCGCCGCCGCCCGGCACGACTTCCCCGGCGCCCTCACGCACGCCGACCGGGCCCTGAAGCAGAACCCCTACAACGAACGCGCCCTGTGCACCCGGATCGACGCCCTCGTCGAACTCGGCCGGTACGACGACGCCGCGAAGGCCGCCGACACCGCCGACGACAGGCGCCCCGGGATACCCGTCTTCACGCGTTACGCGTACGTGCACGAGCTGCGCGGCGACGTCCGCACGGCACGTGCGGTGCTGGAGCGCGCCCTGAGCTCGGCGCACGCACCCGCCGACGTCGCGTACGTCGCCACCGCCCTCGGGCAACTCGCCTGGAACCAGGGCGAGTACAAGAGGGCCCTCGGTCACTACGCCCGTGCCCTCGCCGCCGACGACGCGTACCTGCCCGCCCTGGAGGGCCGTGCCCGCGCCCAGGCCGCGAGCGGTGACCGGACGGCCGCCGTACGGGAGCTGGAGCAGGTCGTCGCCCGGTTCCCGCTGCCCGGCCCGCTCGTCGCCCTCGGCGAGCTGTACGAGGACCGCGGCGCCGACGGCGACCGCGCGAAGGCCGGGGACCAGTACGCCCTCGTCGACGCCTGGACGGCCCTCGCCAGGGCCGGCGGCGCCAACACCGACCTCGAGACGGCCATGGCCGCCGCC
>NZ_JBEXSH010001547.1:0-1012 GCF_040613555.1 Streptomyces sp. NPDC006265 | reverse complement strand
TCGCGCCGCCCCCGCTTCGAACGGGGGCCCTGCTCGAAGTCCTTGGCCCACAACTCGCCCTGGAGCTCGGCCTCCGCGTAGGGCAGGCCGAGCAGTTGCGTGAGAACGAATGCCTGGCGGCGTTCCTCAGGCAGTCCGGCCAGCAGCTCCAGCAGCGCTACGCCGTCGTCGAAGCCGGGCAGGCCGCGCGGCTGGGCGAGTTCGGCCACCGGTTCCCAGTCCGGGAGGTCGGCCGGGCGGGGGCGGGCAGCGGTGTGGCGGATGCTGTCGGCCACCGCGCGCCGGGCGATCGCCAGCAGCCAGGTCCGCGCGGAGGAGCGGCCCTCGAACCGGTGGAGGCTGCCGAGCGCCCGCAGGAACGTGTCCTGCGCCAGATCGTCCACCGCCTGCGGGTCGGCGCACAGATGGGCCTCGTACCGGATGCCGTCGCGGTGCAGGGCGCGCACGAAGCGGTCGACGGCCGCGGAGTCGCCGCCGCGGGCGGCCAGCGCCCAGGCGGTTGTCGCCTCGTCGGCCGACGCCGATCCCTCGTGCGCAGGGGGCAGGGCAGGAGTGATCACCTGATGTCCTTCTCGGGATTCCGGGACCACGGGCACACGGGCAGGCAGGCCGTGAGGTCGGACGTGCGCGCGTTCCTGCGCGGTCCGGTGAGGGGGCGGGCGGGTCCGTACGGCGCATCGGGAGGCGTCCCCGCCTGCGGATGGCGCGCCCGCACGGAGGTACGACCGCGGCCGGGGCGCACAGGGGCTGCCCCGGGTTGTCACCGGCTGCCGTCAGGCGGCAGCGGCCCCCGCTGGTGGTCCCCGGGTGCTGATCGCGTGGACGAGAAGGAGGAGACGCGGCGTGAGGTTCGAGGACCGTCGTCGTTGGCGTACGGGCGGGGGCGGCGGTGTCGGCAGCGCGAACAGGAGCCGCAGCGGTGCGGCGAGCCGGGTGCCCACGGCGCGCAGCAGCCGGAAGGCCGCCCGTTCGCCGTGGCCCAGCCACAGGCCGCACAGCAGCGACGCCAGGA
>NZ_JBEXSH010001546.1:0-1012 GCF_040613555.1 Streptomyces sp. NPDC006265 | reverse complement strand
GGGTGTCGACCATTCCAAGCGCGGCACGCGGCCGTTGCAGGAGACGCGGCCGGCGCATTTCGGGCTGCCGAAGTCGGGTCCGACCCGCCGCCGCGGCCGCCTACCGGCGGCGTCCGCGGCGGCGAGCCGCCCGAAGGGGCCACCTACCCAACCCCGGCTTCGACCGGCAGTACAACGACTCGCGCGCGGTGAGCCCGGTGCGCGTCGCCTACCACTTCGCCCTGCCGGACCGGTCCCCGGGCCGGGCGCAGGCGGCGCACTTCGTACACAACGGCGGCGGCCGGACCGCGGACGGCTGGACGCTGGCCGCCCGCGCTCGACATCGACTACAACCCGTACGACAGGAAGCGCCGGTGCCACGGCCTGAGCAAGGCGGGGACGGTTGGGCGGCAGCCGCGTCTTCGCCGCAGGTCGTGCCCTGTGGATCGCCCGCCACGACGCGGCCGGGCCGGGGACGCTGCCGGCCGGCTGGTCGTCCTGGGCCTTCTGGCAGCACGACAACGGCGGCGGTGCCCCGCCGGGTGATCAGAACGTCTTCAACGGGTCACTCGATCGACTGAAGCGGTTCGCTCGGGGCCGCCTGGTCGCGGGCGCGGGGCCGCTGTTCCGAGGCGGAACCAGGACCCTCCGTTGCGGTCACCCCTGCGCCCCTCTCAGTTCATCTTCCGTTCACTCAGGTTGCCTACGTTCGTCTGGCCAATGACCTCGAACGATTGCCTGGGTAAATGGAAAGCTTCTCGCTGATCCTCGCGATTGTGGTAGTAACCGCTCTCGCGTTCGATTTCACGAACGGTTTCCACGACACCGCGAACGCGATGGCCACGACCATTTCCACGGGCGCCATGAAGCCCAAGGTCGCGGTGGCCATGTCCGCGGTCCTCAACCTGGTCGGCGCCTTCCTGTCCGTCGAAGTCGCCAACACGATCTCCAAGGGCCTCGTAGACGAGGCCGGCATCCGTCCCGAGGTCATCTTCGCCGCTCTGGTCGGCGCGATCCTCTGGAACCTGCTGAC
>NZ_JBEXSH010001545.1:0-1014 GCF_040613555.1 Streptomyces sp. NPDC006265 | reverse complement strand
GGAGTCCTGGGTCCGGCCAAAGGGTGGCTCCATCTGTGCGGCGGCCACCGGGATTCTCCCCGCGAGCGCGGGGACGCGGCCCGCTCCGGTGCGGGCCGGTCGTCATGCACGCCAAGGGTTCCGGCCGCCTCCTGGAGTAGCCGCCGTTGCGTACCCTCGCCATCGCGCTGAAAGCCGCCCTCGCCGCGCGTCCGCCTGGTCCTCGCCGACATGTCCGTCGGCGTCGGCATCTGGCTGTCCGAGCCGGACACCCGGTTCATCCGCGACCAGCAGGTGCACACCGGATCCGTCGGCCGCCATCGTGCCGGCGAGCTGGGCGAGTTCCTCCTGGCGTGTGCGGCGCCCGACGTTTTTCGCCGGCACACGCCCGGGGCGGCAGCTGTTCTACGCAGCGCTGTCGACAGGGGCGCCGCTGTACACGTGCCAGTCCCAAAGGTCCCGGGCGCTGTTCAAGCTGGGGCACCAGGTGACCTTGCGGCCGTCGCGGCAGATCTCGCCGGCACCCGGCGCACAGGTGCACACCACGCGGAACTGCCCGGCGCGCGAGGACACGACCGCCTGCACGATCCGGCCCCGGTGCGCGCCGTGGGCGACCTCCAGCCGGCCGGCCGCGGCGAGTTGCTCGGCCGTGACCACCTCCAGCCGGTCGACCGAGTCCATCGTGCGCCAGACCCTGCCGTCGGGCAGCGTGTACGACTTCATCGCCACCCACTGACCGAGCCGGAACACGGCGCCGACCACTGCGGCACGCTCCTGCTCGGGGTAGGACTGCATCACCAGGTCGCCCCGCCGTGCACGTGGGGAGCATCAGCCAGGCGCTGCATCGCGCTCACCGCGGCCTGCCCGGTCAGCCGGTCCTCGAGCCGCGCGGACTCCACGGTCCACACACCAGGACCGGGCCCGGGCTCCATCAGCTCCCACTCGCCCGGCCAGCCTTCCACGGTCACGATCTCGCCGGGCCGCAACACCCCGTCCCCGGACGCGGTGTCCGGGACCTGGGCGGCCCCGGTCTTC
>NZ_JBEXSH010001544.1:0-1014 GCF_040613555.1 Streptomyces sp. NPDC006265 | reverse complement strand
GGGCCTCGGTCCAGCCCGACTCGGGGGTGGTGCCGGGGGACCTGGCCCGCCGCCGCTTAACATCCGGCGGTGCCCCGCTCGCGGTGCCGCCGGGGCGGGCCCCCCTCGGCGGGCCGGCCCCCTCCGCGTGGTTACGCCGGGACCTTCTGTCGTGCCGGTGCCCAGCAGCGGATGATGTCGCGGACCGAGACGATGCCGGCTGGTTCGCCGCCGTCCAGCACGATGAGGTGCCGGAAGCCGCCGTGTGTCATGGCGGCGGCCGCCTCCTCCAGGGTCCAGGCCGGAGCGGCGAACACGACGTCGGTGGTGGTGTGGGCGTGGGCGCGTTCCGCGTCCGGGTCCTGGCCCAGGCCCACGGAGTTGAGGATGTCGCGTTCGGTGAGGATGCCGATGCCACCGGCGTCGGGGTCGTGGACGACGGCCGCACCGACCTTGCGCGCGGACATCAGTGCTGCGGCCTGGCGCAGGGTGTGGGTCGGGCCGATGGTGAGGACGACAGTGCTCATGGCGTCACGGACGAGCATGGATGGAGCCACCTCCTGGGAGTCTCCCCGCCGTTCGTTCAGAATTTCACGAATTCACAAGCGGGGGACTCTCAGAGTGGCAGGTAAAGGGAGGGTCAACAAGGGGGCGCTCGGTAACAACGGGGGGCTCAGTAGCGCTGATTGAGGTACCCGAGCAACTCGTCGTGCAGCAGCCCGTTCGACGCGGCCGCATTGCCGCTGTGGGGGCCCGGACGGGCGTCGAGGCCGGTGAAGGTGCCGCCCGCCTCCGTGACGACGATGGCGGTGGCGGCCATGTCCCACAGGGACAGCTCCGGCTCGGCGCACATGTCGACGGCGCCTTCCGCGACCATCATGTACGGCCAGAAGTCGCCGTACGCGCGCGTGCGCCACACCTCGCGGGTCAGGTCCAGGAAGCGAGGGACCCGAGGTACTGGGGACGCCACATACGGCAGTGCGTGGAGTTCGCCGCCGGTGTGCGCCTGCTGGTGCGCAAGGCCGCACCGGTCCT
>NZ_JBEXSH010001543.1:0-1015 GCF_040613555.1 Streptomyces sp. NPDC006265 | reverse complement strand
CCTCGGGCCGGGACTCCGCCAGCCGTCGCACGGTGAGCTTGTGCGAGGCGACGTCGATCAGGGTGAGGCCGCGGGTCATGGACAGGCCGTCCGTGAACACCAGGAGTCCCCCCTGTCGGCCGAGCATCTGCAAGGAGCCCTCGGCCTCGACGGTCCAGCGGCTCTTCCCGGTGCGCTGGTCGATCTCGGAGACGGTGGTCGCGGCGGCTTTCCCGTCGTTCACCTCGGCCGTGCAGATCAGGTAGGCACGGTCGGCCGCCGAGTCCAGCGTGCAGTCGGCCGGGCCGGCCGGCTCCGGCTGCCGCCAGCGGACCTCACCGGTCTCCGCGTCGAGCAGGGCGTACTGGTCGCCCTGTGATCCGTAGAAGGTGAGGACGCCCTCGGAGACCGCGGTGGCGGCGCCCTCCGACCCGTCGGGGACGACCGCCGTCTCGCCGCTGCCGGTCGGGGTCCGCCAGAGCTCCTTGCCGGTTCCGGCGGCCAGGGCGTAGACCGTGTAGCTGGACCCCACGCCGCTCGTGCCTTCGGCGTCCTCGGCCCCGTAGCCGTAGACGCGTCCGTCGCCGGTGCCGATGAGCGCGCCCTCGTCGCCGGAGACGCCGTCGGCGGTGGAGTCGACGGGCCGGCTCCAGGTGTTGCGGCCGTCGGCGAGACCGAAGCGGGTCGCCATGAGATCGGAACCGGCGCAGACGAGAGAGACGTCGACGACGGAGCAGTTCTTGAAGGAGGTGTCGGCGCCGCCCAGGCCGCCCTCGCCGTTCCCGGGGGCCTTCGCCGTGGCGACCCACGGCTTCCAGCCGTCGGGGAGACCGGCCGCCTCGGCGGTGGACGAGGCCGGGCGGTCGCCGGCCGGAGCCGGGCGGTCGTTGTCGCGGATCAGGGTCACGGTGGTGGCGACGATCGCGGTGAGGGCGACGGCCGCGGCGGCCTCGGAGTCACCGGGCTCATCGCGCTGTTCGGTTACGACGGGCTGTCGTATGTCGTCGGTTTCCTCGTGGCGTGGCTGGTGGTGCTG
>NZ_JBEXSH010001542.1:0-1015 GCF_040613555.1 Streptomyces sp. NPDC006265 | reverse complement strand
GAGCTGCTCGAGGCCCTGTCGTGCCACCATCCTGTGCGGGAGTCCTCCGTCACGGCACGCCGAGCTCGGCTACGCACAAGCGTGCCTCCTGCATGCGCAGGGGTCCTTCGTTCAACGAGGAACCACGGTTCGATCAGGTCAAGCGCCACCCGCCTGTGCGGGAGTCCTCCGCAGTTGATGGACGCCATCTTCACGTCGATTCCATCCGCCCGCCCGTGCGGGAGTCCATGTTCCGTGCATTAGGCGTGGCTGCGCGGCCCGTGGGTCGGTCGGCGCCTACCGGGGGTTCTGGCTGAACACCTGGCATTTCCATAATCCATTGCAGTGAGGTGATTTCTATGAATTCTGATGTGTGTTCCTGTGTGTGGGGAAAGTTCGATGAGCTTCCGGCTCCGTATCCGCTGGGGTGCCATTTGCTGGATACTGCGGCAGTCGCCATGCTGCTGTGGGACGTTCACATTTCGGCAGGTCAGCGTAGATTTATAGCCGAATCATTCGGGGTTCCGGAGTGTCAGGCGCGTGCTCTGGTGGCGTTCTGGGCTGGTCTCCATGACCTGGGGAAGTGCTGCCCTTCTTTCCAGGCATCCCCGACGGGACCGGAACCGGAGTTCCTGCAGCGGGAGGAATTTGCATCCCCGGCAGGGTGGATGAACGAGGGTTCCGTACGTCATGAACGGGTGACGCATCTCGTTCTGCCGTCCATCCTGGCCGACTTCGGGTTCGACGTTGCGTCGCGTCCGGGGAAGTCGGTGGCGCATCAGGTGGCGCAGATCCTGGGAGGACATCACGGCGTCTACGGCACCATGCTGGACCGGGTGACGCTGCGGCACCCGGAGAAGACAGAGCCTCGCATCGGGACGGCGACGGGATGGCAGGAGCAGCGGACCGCTTTGGTGGACGTCGTGCACCGGGCGTGCGGACGCCCTGCCGCGCCGGCACGGGTGGCACCTGCGGGAGCGGAGACGCTGCGGGTCGGTGGGCAGATAGCCGTACGGGCCGAGCTCCAGCCACGCGT
>NZ_JBEXSH010001541.1:0-1018 GCF_040613555.1 Streptomyces sp. NPDC006265 | reverse complement strand
CCAATATCAAACTGTAGTAAAGGTCCCGGGGTCTTTCCGTCCTGCTGCGCGAAACGAGCATCTTTACTCGTAGTGCAATTTCACCGGGCCTATGGTTGAGACAGTCGAGAAGTCGTTACGCCATTCGTGCAGGTCGGAACTTACCCGACAAGGAATTTCGCTACCTTAGGATGGTTATAGTTACCACCGCCGTTTACTGGCGCTTAAGTTCTCAGCTTCGCCCCACCGAAATGGAGCTAACCGGTCCCCTTAACGTTCCAGCACCGGGCAGGCGTCAGTCCGTATACATCGCCTTACGGCTTCGCACGGACCTGTGTTTTTAGTAAACAGTCGCTTCTCGCTGGTCTCTGCGGCCACCCCCAGCTCACCGTGTAAAACGGATCACCAAGCGTGGCCCCCCTTCTCCCGAAGTTACGGGGGCATTTTGCCGAGTTCCTTAACCATAGTTCACCCGAACGCCTCGGTATTCTCTACCTGACCACCTGAGTCGGTTTAGGGTACGGGCCGCCATGAAACTCGCTAGAGGCTTTTCTCGACAGCATAGGATCATCCACTTCACCACAATCGGCTCGGCATCAGGTCTCAGCCCCATGTGATCCGGATTTACCTGGATCACGGCCTACACCCTTACCCCGGGACAACCACCGCCCGGGATGGACTACCTTCCTGCGTCACCCCATCACTCACCTACTAACCGCTTGGTCCGGCGGCTCCACCACTTCCCTTTGCCCGAAGGCTCCAGGACGGCTTCACGGCCTTAGCATCACGATGCTCGATGTTTGACGCTTCACAGCGGGTACCGGAATATCAACCGGTTATCCATCGACTACGCCTGTCGGCCTCGCCTTAGGTCCCGACTTACCCTGGGCAGATCAGCTTGACCCAGGAACCCTTAGTCAATCGGCGCACACGTTTCTCACGTGTGAATCGCTACTCATGCCTGCATTCTCACTCGTGAACCGTCCACAACTCGCTTCCGCGGCTGCTTCACCCGGCACACGACGCTCCCCTACCCATC
>NZ_JBEXSH010001540.1:0-1020 GCF_040613555.1 Streptomyces sp. NPDC006265 | reverse complement strand
CGCGGCCGTCATCAGCATGCACGACACCGGGATGTTCGCGGTTGGCGTGCGTGTGGAGCCTTCCGGGGAGGCCCTGCCCGGGGCGACGGCGATGCAGTTCATCTTCCCCCTCGCCGTCGGCCTCGGTTCCTATCTCTTCCTGACCTCGGCCTTCGTCGCCCTGTCGCCGACGGCGGGGGAGCGTGCGGCGTCCGCCTCGGCCCAGCGGCAGTTTCAGAGCGTCGCCCCCTAGCCGCACAGGCGGCCAACGGCCTCGGCCGAGCGGCCCGGGCGGTGCAGGGTGCGGACTGCGCACACGGCGGCCTCGCGGACTGCGCACACGGCGGGCCCGCGAACCGCTCGTACGGCGATCAGGGGGCCGACGGTTCTGAGGGACCGCCCCCAGCCAGGGCCTCGTCCCGTACGTCCCGATCCACTCCCGAGCGAGGAGTCCATGCGAACACCCCGTAGGACCGTCACAGCCGGCGCCGACGCGCCGCACTCGCCCGTGCGCGGTCGCCGCGCGCACGCCGGTCCACCGGCCGACGAGGGCTCCGACACGCCCTCGGACGCCGCGCCGGAGGAGGCACCCCCACGCGCGGAGCGGTGGCACATACGCCCCCGTACCGTGCGCGCCAAGATCGTCTGCCTGCTGATGGTTCCGGTCGTCTCCCTCCTGGCCCTGTGGGCCTACGCCACGGTCACCACCGCCCAGGACGTCTCCCGGCTGCGTCAGGTCCAGCGCGTCGACGCCACGGTCCGCGCCCCCGTCTCCGCCGCCGTCGCCGCCCTCCAGGCCGAGCGCGCAGCCGCCGTACGCCACGCCACCGACCCGTCCGCCGTCCGCACCGACGCACTGGACGAACTGGCCCGGCGCACCGACCGGGCCGTCGCGAAACTACGCCTCGGCAACGGCACCACCGTCGCCGACAGCGGAGAACTACCCGCCGGAGTCGCCCAGCGGCTGAAGGCGTTCGTCTCCAGCGCCGAGCAACTGAGGCCGCTGCGCACCGCGGTGCAGGACGGGCGCGCGGGCTGGGC
>NZ_JBEXSH010001539.1:0-1020 GCF_040613555.1 Streptomyces sp. NPDC006265 | reverse complement strand
GGTGACGAGCCGCGAGGTCTTGCGCAGCGAGGCGAGGACGGTCGGCGGGCGGACGCGAGTGTCCCCTCGCCGGGGTCCGCCCACGGGTGGGTCGCCAGGTTGAAGGTGACCCAGTGGATCGGCAGCATCGGACCGTGCTCCGGCCCGCCCTGGAGGTCGAGGTGGGCGCGCATGCCCTCCTCGGGGGTCATGTGGATATCGGGCCAGAAGTCGGAGTAGGCGCCGATCTGGATCATCGTGGCGTCGAACGGCCCGTGCTCGGCGCCGATCTCCCTGAAGCCGTCGAAGTAGCCGGTGTCACCGCTGTGGTAGATCCGGTGCTCGCCCCCGGCGACGACCCAGGAGGCCCACAGGGTGTGCTGGGTGTTGCGCAGCCCGCGGCCGCAGAAGTGCCGGGCCGGGGTGGCGGTCAGGGTGAGGCCGCCGATCTTGGTGGACTCGTGCCAGTCCAGCTCGCGCAGCCGGTCGGCGGACACCCCCCAGTGCTCCAGGTGCGAGCCGACCCCCAGGGGCACGGCGAACAGCGTGTCCGTGCCCGCGAGCGCCTTGATGGTGGGCATGTCCAGATGGTCGTAGTGGTCGTGCGAGATCACCACGACGTCGACCGGGCCGAGCGCCGCGAGCGGCAGGGGAACGGGATGCAGCCGCTTGGGCCCGGCGAAGGAGAAGGGGGAGCAGCGCTCGCCCCACACCGGGTCGAACAGAACGCGCCGGCCGTCGATCTCCGCGAGGACGCTGGAGTGCCCCATCCAGGTCAGCCGCAGGCCGGTGGCCGGGGGCCGGGCGATGTCGGCGAGGGTGGTGGAGTGCACCGGAACGGTGCCCTTCGGGGCGCGGCGGGGCCGGGCGTCCTTGTCGAAGAAGACCTTCGCGAAGTCCAGGGCCGAACCCGAGGGCCGGGTCCGCGCGGGGCCGCCGGGGTTCTGGAAGACCCCGTCCTTGAAGTGGGGCGATCTACGGATGCGTGCCATGCGCTCGCCGCGCGGATCCGCGCCGAACGCCCCGGGCTGCAGCGCGCGG
>NZ_JBEXSH010001538.1:0-1021 GCF_040613555.1 Streptomyces sp. NPDC006265 | reverse complement strand
GACGCTCGGGCAGGTACGGAGATGTCCGTCCCGGTGAGGACATCCGTCCCCGCGCTGACCTGCGCGGGGACGGATGCGACGCAGTGATACGGACCCAGGGGGAGGTGGGTCAGCGGGCGCGTTGGGGGCCGCCGGGTCCACCGGGTGGGCCGATGGGCAGCTGACCCGACGGGGCGGCGGGCGGCTTGCCCTGGGTCGGGCGCGCGGGTGTGGCGTCATGCGCGGTGGCAGGCGCCGTCTTGGTGAGGTCGGGGCAGTGCCGGGCCCAGCTGTCGAGGAACCGGTTACGGGCGTACCCCTTGGCCTGCCTGCCCTTGTCGAACCGGTAGTTGGCCGGGCGGATGTCGAAGTCCCGGAGCATTCTGCCCAGGTGGTAGGCGTTGAGCCCGTTGGTGCCGTGCTCTGCCCAGGGGGCTTCATGGTCCTGGAGCAGGGCGGTGACCAGATCCAGGGAGGACAGGGCTTCGGGGTTGCCGTGTGCCTCGAAGACGCGGTGGATGTCGCGCAGCAGCCGTGTCTTCAGGTTGGTCTGCTCGTCCTGGACGGCCTCGAACCGGGTCATCGCGACACAGGCCGCGCGTGCACTGGCGGGCCAGTGGCCGCCGGCCAGGTCGGCGATGATGACCAGCGGTTCCCAGGTGTCTGCCGCCCGGTCCTCCACCGGCATGGTCGGCGCCATGCGGCCAGCCGTGCCGCGCAGCGGACCCAGCCAGGCGGCCAGCTTGTCCCGCAGCGCGTTCAGCTCCGGTGTGGCGTAGCGCGAGCGGAACGGGGTCACCTTCTCGCCCGGCTTGCGCTTTTGCATGCGGAGCACGACCGCCCGGTCCGTGATCGTGTCGGGCAGGTCGCCGATCGAGGCCAGTACCGCCATGGCGAAGGTCGGATACGGGGTCGGCTTGTGTTCCGGACCGGAGATGCGCCACGCGGTGAACCGCCCCGGGTTCGGTAGAGATCTCAGTTGGTGGTCGTGACCTGGGGTTTCGTGGTTGTCAGGTAGTAGTTGGTCTCGTATTCGACGGGT
>NZ_JBEXSH010001537.1:0-1025 GCF_040613555.1 Streptomyces sp. NPDC006265 | reverse complement strand
CTGTGCCGGGCACGGATGCGCCGGACAGTGGGCATGGCCTGGCTGTGCCGGGCACGGATGCGCCGGACAGTGGGCATGGCCTGGCTGTGCCGGGCACGGATGCGCCGGACAGTGGGCATGGCCTGGCTGTGCCGGGCCCGGATACGCCGGACAGCGCAGGAGGCCCGGAGCCCCGGCCCGAGACCTCGGCCGCCCCGACCACCGGCATCAGCGACCCGGACCCCCGGGGTCCGGCCCCCATCCCGCACGGCAACGGCCGAGCCGACCAGGATCTCGCCCCCACCCCGCACCACAACCCCCTGCTCCACGACGTCCCGCACCACGACGCCCCGCCCACCACCGATATCCCGCCCTCAGACGCCCCGAGCAGGCCTTCCCCGCCCTCAGCCGCGACCCCACCCCCCGCCTGCACCCGGCCCCGCCACCCCGCTCCTACGAGCTCCCCGGCCCTCGACCCCACCCCGTCCACGACCTCCGCGTCCCACGCCCCCCGGCCGGCCCGGTCCCCCCGATCCATGGCCGCCCCGTCCCGCGACAACGAACTCCGCCGTACCTTCCCGCCCCTCCCGCCCCGGGACGGCGACCGCTTCGCCGAGAGCTGGTGGGGCAACGCCTGGGTCGAGGCGCTGGAGCAGGGCGCGCTGGACGTGAAGCGTCTGGAGCGCGGGCGGGGATACGCGGGGCAGGGGCATGTCGACGCCATCACGGTGACACCCGGACTCGTGCTGGCCTACGTCCAGGGCAGCCGTCCCCGCCCGTACCGCGTCCAGGTGCGCCTGCGCACGCTCGACGACACGGACTGGGACCGCTTCCTGGACGCCGCCGCCGACCGCCCCGGGCACATCGCGGCGCTGCTGGACAAGGAGATGCCCCAGTCCCTCGCGGAGTGCGGCGTGCCGCTGCTGCCCGGTCCCGGTGACCTGGAGCCCCGGTGCAGCTGCCCCGACCGCGGCCACCCCTGCAAGCACGCGGCGGCCCTCTGCTATCAGACCGCCCGGCTGCTCGACACCGACCCCTTCGTCCTG
>NZ_JBEXSH010001536.1:0-1040 GCF_040613555.1 Streptomyces sp. NPDC006265 | reverse complement strand
CGTCAGCGGCACGTACGCCAGTCGCACACCCGCGTGGACCGTCATGTAGTCCACGCCCTGCTCGGCCTGTTCGATGACCGTGTCCTTGTAGATCTTGAAGAGCCACTCCAGCATCTCTTCGTCCGTGAAGCCGTCGTCCCGCAGGAGCGTCAGGGTCCCGGACAGACCCTTGACGACCTTGTCCCCGTCGATGAAGGCGGCAGGGACGTGCAGCGCGCGGTTCTCACCTCGGCGTACGGCGATGAGCTGGCCGTCCTTGACCAGCTGCCGCACACGCGTCACCTCGACGCCGAACTGTTCGGCGATGTCGGGGAGGGTGAGCCAGGCGGGGACGAGAGCATCGATCTTTGCGTCAATCTCGGTCACGGAAACCAGCCTGCCATCTACCACTGACAGTCGGAAGTCGGCTCGGTCCGGCCGGGCGGACGCATCCCTGCCCGTCAGCACCGCCCTGCGGCCTCGCGACGGCCCGGGCGCCTACGCCGTGGCCGCCTTCAGGGGCCTGGCCGGATCCGTCAGCAGCACCGGGTTCATCGGGACGCCCGACTCGATCAGGCGGCGGCCCTGCGCCAGGTCCCGGGGCCGGCCCACAGCCAGCAGCGCGACCAGCCGCTCCCCGCGCAGCCAGCACACCGTCCAGGCCGGTCCGGAGGGGTCGCCCCGCCACAGGGTCGTGTCCGCGGCCGCGTGGTGCCCGGCGTACTGGACGAACCGCCCGAACTGCTCGGACCAGAAGTACGGCACCGGGTCGTACACCGCCGGCGGCTCCCCCGCGGCTCCCCCGACGATGTTCACGGCCACCGTGCGCGGCCCCTGGAGGGCGTTGTCCCAGTGGTGGACCAGCAGACGCTCGCCGTAGCGCCCGGAGGGGAAGGAGGCGCAGTCGCCGACCGCGTACACGTCCGGCACGGTGGAGCGCAGATGCTCGTCGGCCACGATCTCGCCGTGGGTGCCCAGCTCGATCCCGGAGCCGGCCAGCCAGGCCGTCGCGGGGCGGGCGCCGATACCGACGACGACCGCGTCCGCGGGCAGCCTCGAGC
>NZ_JBEXSH010001535.1:0-1043 GCF_040613555.1 Streptomyces sp. NPDC006265 | reverse complement strand
CGTCGACCTTGTCGGGTGTGTAGATGGTGCCGTGTGCCATGCCTACGGCGCCGGCGAGAACGAGCGGTTCCTGGCGCCCTTCTTCAAGGCCCACCGCGACGAGGTCGTCATCGCGACCAAGTTCGCCCTGTCGATCCCCCCGGACGACCCGACCCGCCGGGTCATCCGCAACGACCCGCCCTACATCCGCCAGGCCGTCGAGGCGAGCCTGAAGCGCCTGGACGTCGACGCGATCGACCTCTACTACATGCACCGGCGCGATGTGAACGTGCCGATCGAGGAGAGCGTCGGCACCATGGCCGACCTGGTCCGCGAGGGCAAGGTCAAGCACCTGGGCCTGAGCGAGGTCACGGCGGGCGAACTGCGCGCCGCCCACGCCGTCCACCCCATCGCGGCCGTGCAGTCGGAGTGGTCGCTGTTCAGCCGTGACATCGAGACGCACGTCGTCCCCGCGGCCCGCGAGCTGGGCGTGGCCCTCGTCCCGTACTCACCCCTCGGCCGGGGTTTCCTCACCGGCTCCTTCACCGACGCCGACCAGGACCTGAGCGCCGGTGACTTCCGCCGCCAGCAGCCCCGCTTCACCGGCGACAACGCCACGGCGAACGCGACCCTGCTGGAGCTGATCCGCTCGGTGGCCAAGGCCCACGAAGCGACCCTCGGTCAGATCGCCCTGGCCTGGGTGCAGCAGCGGGCGACGATCCACGACCTCCCGGTCATCCCGATCCCGGGCACCCGCAAGCCCACCAGGGTGCAGGAGAACACGGCGGCGACCGGGATCGTCCTGAGCGACGAGCAACTGGATCTGCTGGACGGCATAGCGGCCCAGGTGGCGGGCACTCGCTACGCGGACATGACCTTCACGTCAGCGGGCCGTGAGTAAAGGTCTTCAGAGGCTCCGGGAACTGCGCGACCGGCCGCATGCGGCCCGCACCCGCCGGCGCGCAGTACTCCGCAGACGCTAAGGGGTCCTTTCACTATGAGCGTCCGATCAGGGCGCGTGGTCCGGTGCCGTGCATCGCAAGGCGCCGGGAAGCCCTTGTAGC
>NZ_JBEXSH010001534.1:0-1047 GCF_040613555.1 Streptomyces sp. NPDC006265 | reverse complement strand
CTCCCGCCCGTCGCCCCCGAGCTCCGCCGGCCCACCCGCGCCGTGCCTCCGGGAGCCGGGCTGCGCCGCGCCGCCGTCGCGGTGGCCGTTCTGGCAGCCGCGGTGATCGGCTTCGGTGGTGCGCTCGTGCTGCGCGGCGAGCCCGAGGACGACAGTGCCGCGCCCGCGCCCGGCCCGCCCCGGTCGGCCCCCTCCACCCCCGACCCCACACCCGCCCCGCCCGGCCCGGCCGCCCCCGCACCCGCGGACCCCGACGGCGCCGGCACGTTGCGTGAGGGAGCCACCGGCCCCGAGGTGACCGAACTCCAGCAACGTCTCCTGGACATCCCGGACGTCTACCGGGACGGCTCCACCAGCGGCAGCTACGACCCCACCCTCACGGCCGCGGTCGCCCGCTTCCAGCTCTGGTACGGCATCCGCGGCGACGAGACCGGCGTCTACGGCGACGACACCCGGGCCGCCCTGGAGTCCCGCACGAGCTGATGTGTGACCATGGCCGGCATGGACGAGTTCGTGGACCGGCTGAACCCCGAGATGTACGTGGTCACGGCCACCGCGGGGGGTGAACGGGCGGGCTGTCTGGTCGGGTTCGCCTCGCAGTGCTCGCTGCGGCCCGTGCGGTTCGTGGTGTGGCTGTCCGAGCTCAACCACACCTTCCGGGTGGCCCGGAACGCGGACGTCCTCGCCGTTCACCTGCTCGGCCGCGAACAGCACGCCCTCGCCGAGCTGTTCGGCGGGCAGTCCGGCGACTGGACCGACAAGTTCCAGGACGTCCGGCTACGGGAGGCGCACGGTGGGGCCCTCGTCCTGGAGGACGCGCCGGCCTGGTTCGTCGGCCGTATCGTGACGCGCGCGGGCGGCGGCGACCACATCGGTTTCGTCCTCGACCCGGTCGAGTGGGGCGGACACGGTGCGCACGGCGGGCCGTTGCTGCGCCTGTCCGACGCCGTCTCCATCCACCCGGGCCACCCGGTCGACTGACGTCCGACCCTCTTTTGTCGAACGCCGGGCAAGGGCTGCGGAAAGCGGCGGAACGGTGGGACCGAT
>NZ_JBEXSH010001533.1:0-1053 GCF_040613555.1 Streptomyces sp. NPDC006265 | reverse complement strand
GGGATCTCGCGAGCGGCGCGGAGGGCGAGTTCACCGGCGCCACCGTCTTCCGTGGGGACGAGGAGGAGCCCGGCGGGTTGCTGCACCTCGAGGCCCAGCCGGACGGGCCGGACTGGCTGAGGGAGTTGGCGTAGAAGACGCTGAGCTGGTTCGGGATCGAGTACTCGAACAGGGCGTCGCGCACGCCCTCCAGGGACTCCGAGAACATGAACAGCGCGATCACCAGCGGGGCCAGCACGGCGCCGATCATGATGGTGATGGCGCCGGCCGAGTGCCGGATGACCGAGCCGACGAGGAGCGAGAGCAGGCCCAGCAGCGCGATGTAGAGCGCGATGCCGACCGTGCCCTTCAGCCACTCACCGCCGGAGGGGTCCTCGGCGCCGTTGCCCTCCAGCATGGCCACATGCAGGAACGCGACGAGGGAACCGGCCACCAGCGTTACCACGAACGCGACCAGGAAGAACACGATGGACTTCGCCGCCAGCACGCGTCCGCGGCTCGGGCACGCGACCGTCGTGGTGCGGATCATGCCCGTGCCGTACTCCGAGGCCGTGGTCAGCACGCCGAGCGTGATGATGCACATGCTGCCGAGCAGCAGGCCGAAGAAGCCGAGGGACAGCGCGTTCTCGCCGGACAGGTCCGAGGAGGAGCTCGACACCACGATGCCGGTCAGCAGACCGATGCCGACGACGAGCAGGATGAACACGCCGAGCGTCCACATCGTGGACCGCACCGACCTGATCTTCGTCCACTCGGAGGCGATGGCGTTCCCGAGGTGCGTGCGCACGACGGGGATCGGCGAGGTGTAGCCGGGGCCGCCGGGGTGCGGGGCGGAACCGGGAGCCGCCTGCCAGGCGGGCGCGGCCTGCGGCATCTGGGGCTGGGGGCTGCTCATCGGGTGTCCTCGGGCTTGGTCAGGTCGGAGGTCGGGGCGGCAGCGGGGGCGGCGGGCGCCTGCGGTGCGGGCTGCGGCGAGCCCTGGGGCGCGGGGGCCCGCGGCGCCGGCTGTGTGGTGGCCTGAGTCGCGGGCTGGGCGCACGGGTTGGGCGTTCC
>NZ_JBEXSH010001532.1:0-1054 GCF_040613555.1 Streptomyces sp. NPDC006265 | reverse complement strand
GTGCTCGCGGCCGCCGCCGTGGCGCTCGCCCTGGCGACGGCGGGTGCCGCGCTGGTGAGCCGGCGGCTGCTGCGCCAGACCCACGGGCTCGGACCGCACGAGATGACCCGGATGTACGAACACCACGACGCCGTGCTGCACGCCGTTCGCGAGGGCGTGCTCATCGTCGACGACGGGGGCACCCTGCTGCTCGCCAACGACGAGGCACACCGCCTGCTCGCGCTGCCCGCCGACGCCGAGGGCCGGCACGTCCTCAGCCTCGGTCTCGACCCGGGTACCGCCGACCTGCTGGCCTCCGGACGCCTCGCCACGGACGAAGTGCACCTGGTCGGGGACCGGCTCCTCGCCATCAACCAGCGGACCACGGACCGTGCGGGCGTCCCGCCCGGCAGCGTCGCCACCCTGCGCGACTCCACGGAACTGCGGGCCCTGTCCGGGCGGGCCGAGACCGCTCGCGAGCGACTCAACATGCTCTACGACGCCGGAGTGGGCATCGGGACCAGCCTGGACGTGACCCGCACAGCCGAGGAACTCACCGAACTGGCCGTGCCCCGGTTCGCCGACTTCGTCACCGTGGACCTGTTCGACGCGGTACTGGGCGGTGGGCAGCCGAACGCGGTGGCCGCGCTCAGCCGTACGGCGGTGAGCGGGATCCGCAAGGACGCGCCGCTCTACCCGGTCGGCGAGCGCATCAGGTTCGTCGAGTCCTCCCCGCAGGGCCGCAGCCTCGCCACAGGCAGCCCGGTCCTGGAGCCCCGGCTGAGCAAGGCCCCGGGCTGGCGGGCGCAGGACCTCGATCGCTCCGCGCAGATCGTCACGTACGGCATCCACTCGCTGATCACCGTGCCGCTGCGGGCCGGCGCCCTGGTGCTCGGGGTGGTCAGCTTCTGGCGCTACGAGAAGCAGGAACCGTTCGACACCGACGAGCTGGCCCTGGCCGAGGAACTGGTCACCCGGGCCGCCGTCTCCATCGACAACGCGCGCCGCTACACCCGCGAGCACAGCATGGCCGTGACCCTCCAGCGCAGCCTGCTTCCCCGCAACCTGCCCGAGC
>NZ_JBEXSH010001531.1:0-1056 GCF_040613555.1 Streptomyces sp. NPDC006265 | reverse complement strand
GGCCGACGACAGCGGCTCGATCCGGTCCGGTCCGGCGGAACCCTCCAGGCCCTACTCCGCCATGCCCCGTGCCTCGGACGCGGGTGCGGCCTCCCACTGCCTGGCGGCTATGGGCGCCAGCACCCGGAAGGCCAGGGCGACGAGGGCCAGCAGAGCCGCACACCCGGCCACTCCGGCGGCCAGCCACGGCGGGGCGAGCGCCAGGTCGACGGCCCGGGACAGGGACGGCGACGGGAGGGAACTGCCGTATGCCTGGGCCCCGGCCAGCACCGTGGGCACCAGCACCGCCCCGGCCAGCACCAGCGCCACGGGGCGCAGCGCCAGCAGCAGGGCCAGCACCGTGCACAGCACCGACAGGCCGAGGGCGAACGCGTGCAGACGCAGGGACGCGTCGCCGCGTTGCAGCGGGAAGTGGACCACCGCGCACACGGCGAGGGCCAGGGCGGCGAGCCAACCCGACCAGGACACGGACCGGGCGTACCGGTCCGTCGCCGGCGCGCGGTCCGGAGGTGAGTCGTCGAGGGCGCGGTGGTTGTGACGGACCGAACCCGGGCGGGCCGCGCGGCGCTTGCCGGGGCGGCCGGCCACCTCGGGCTTCGCGGTCTCGCCCTCGGGACGCGACGTCCCCTTCGCGCGACGGCCGTCGCGGTCCAGTCGCTCCAGGCCGAGGCGGTCGATCAGCTCGACCAGCTCTCCGACGGACCGGCCCGTGGCGGCCGCGCGGAGCGCCTCCTCGCGGACGTGGGGCTCCTGCGGCTCCTTGTGCAGCAGGGTCACCAGCCGGGTCACTTCCTCCACCGGCCGGTGGGCGGCCGCGGCCCGGATCGCCTCGTCGGCGCAGTCGGCGTCGCGCGGGGGCTTCGTCAGCAGGGCGATCAGCCGGGACACGTCCTCCACAGACCGGCGTGCGCCGACGGCGCGGAGCGCGTCGACTCGCGCCTGCGTGTGGTCGGGCGTCCCTGCTGCCCATCATCAGCAAGCAGGCCAGCCGCCTTGGCGATGTCGGAGGCCTCGCCGGACAGGGCGGCCCAGCGGAAGGGGCCCTTGCCCTCGCAG
>NZ_JBEXSH010001530.1:0-1059 GCF_040613555.1 Streptomyces sp. NPDC006265 | reverse complement strand
GCCAGAGCCTCGCGCAGGGCGCCCGGGTCGGTGATGCTGTTAGGGGTCATCGCGACCAGCTCGGCGCTGTCGGGGAGCCGGCCCCGATCTGCGCCAGCTGCTGCTCGGTTCGGAGGGCGCCTTCGGCGTCATCACCTCCGTCACCGTCCGCGTCCGGCCCGTCCCGCAGACCCGCCGCTACGAAGGGTGGCGCTTCGCCTCCTTCGACGAGGGCACCGCCGCCCTGCGCCGGCTCGCCCAGGACGGCCCGCGCCCCACCGTCCTCCGGCTCTCCGACGAGACCGAGACACTGATCGGCCTGGCCCAGCCCGATGTCATCGGCTCCGCCGCCGAGCGGCAGAGCGCGGGATGTCTCGCCGTCGTCGGCTTCGAGGGCACCGAGGACGACACCGCGCAGCGCCGGGCGGCCGCGGCGGCCGTACTCACCGACTGCGGCGGCGAGTACGCGGGCGACGAACCAGGACAGCGCTGGGCGCGCGGCCGCTACTCGGCACCGTACCTGCGGGACTCGCTCCTCGAAGCCGGAGCGTTCGCCGAGACGCTGGAGACCGCCGCCTACTGGTCGCGGCTGCCCGGCCTGTACGCGGGTGTCCGCGACGCGCTGACCGCCACACTCACCGAGCACGGCACCCCGCCGTTGGTCATGTGCCACATCTCGCACGTCTACGAGAACGGCGCCTCCCTGTACTTCACCGTCGTCTCGGCACAGGGCGAGGACCCGGTGGCGCACTGGACGCGCGCCAAGCACGCCGCGAACGAGGCGATCCTCACGGCCGGCGGCACCATCACCCACCACCACGCGGTCGGCACCGACCACCGCGACTGGTACGTCCGCGAGGCCACGGACCTGGGCGTCGCGGCACTGCAGGCCGTCAAGCAACGCCTGGACCCGGACGGCCTGCTGAACCCCGGCGTCCTGCTGCCGGCCGACTGACCGCGGCCCCCGCGCCTGCTCGAGCACGCACCACCCCATCAGACGACAGCCCGGCACCACCCGTCAGCCCGGAGGCACATCGATGCGACAGTTCACCGCCGTCGTCAACCCCACCGCGGGCGGAG
>NZ_JBEXSH010001529.1:0-1061 GCF_040613555.1 Streptomyces sp. NPDC006265 | reverse complement strand
GCCGCCACCGCGCACGCCGACGGCATCCGCGCCCAGCAGTGGGCCCTGGACGCCATGCACACCGAGCAGGCCTGGCAGACCACCAAGGGCCGGGGCATCACCGTCGCCGTCCTGGACACCGGCGTCGAGGCCGACCACCCCGACCTGGCCGGCAACGTCCTCCCCGGCAAGGACCTGATCCGCTTCGGAGCCGAACCCGGCGACCGCGCCTGGGCCCGGCACGGCACCGCCATGGCCGGCATCATCGCAGGCCACGGACACGGCCCCGGCGACGCCGACGGCGTCCTCGGCATCGCGCCCGAGGCGAAGATCCTCCCCGTCCGCGTGATCCTCGAGGACGGCGACCCCTCCCGCGCCAAGGCCCGCTCCACCCGCGGCAACGCCCTCGCCGAGGGCATCCGCTGGGCCGCCGACCACGGCGCCGACGTCATCAACCTCTCCCTCGGCGACGACTCCGCCTCGGCGCACCCCGAACCCGGCGAGGACCAGGCCGTCCAGTACGCGCTGAAGAAGGGCGTGGTCGTCGTCGCGTCCGCCGGCAACGGCGGCGAGAAGGGCGACCACATCTCCTACCCGGCCGCCTACCCCGGCGTGATAGCCGCCACGGCCGTCGACCGGGCCGGCACCCGCGCCTCCTTCTCCACCCGCCGCTGGTACGCCACCGTCAGCGCCCCCGGCGTCGACGTCGTCATCGCCGACCCCGACCACAAGTACTACGAGGGCTGGGGCACCAGTGCCGCCGCCGCCTTCGTCTCCGGCGCCGCCGCCCTGGTCAAGGCCGCCCACCCCGGCCTCGCCCCGGCCCAGATCAAGTCGCTCCTGGAGGACACCGCCCGCAACGCCCCGTCGGGCGGGCGCGACGACTCCCGCGGCTTCGGCTTCATCGACCCGGCCGCCGCCATCGAGGCCGCCGGCCGGATCGAGCCCGAGGGCCTCCAGCCGGCGTCGCACGGTGCGAAGTACTTCGGCAGCGGACCGGACGCCGACGCCTCCGGCGACGACACCGCCGACTGGGCCGCCCCCCTCGCGGGCGGCGCCGGCGGCGTCCTGCTGGTCGCGGC
>NZ_JBEXSH010001528.1:0-1061 GCF_040613555.1 Streptomyces sp. NPDC006265 | reverse complement strand
GATCCAGCGCCGCCGGTAGCCCAGCACGAACAGGGCCGCGGTGGGCACGGCGACCAGGGCGGCATGCCACCGGTGCACCGGCCACCGCGACTCGGCGACCGCCGGGGCCCGGGCCGAGGAGGCCCGCTGACCCGGCAGGGAGGGAACGGCCTCGGGGGTTGCGGGGGTTCTCATCCCTCGATCAGCGCCTCGGAGCGGGTGCGGACACCCTCGGTCCGGCGGGCCGCGGGCAGCAGCGCACCGCCCCGCTCGCCCAGCATCAGCAACCGGACGACCCGCTCGGCGGCCCGGCCGTCCTCGAACTCGCAGTACCGTTCCCGGAAGCCGGTCCGCAGCCGCGCCGCCTCCGCGTCCTGCCAGGTGCCGGACGCGAACAGCCTGGCCAGCTCCCGGTACGAGCGCGACACATGGCCCGGAGCGTCGGCCGTGACGTCGAAGTAGGCGCCCCGGCTCGCCGTGAACGCCCCCCAGTCGTCGGCGTGGACGACGATCGGCCGGTCCAGCAGGGCGTAGTCGAACATCAGGGCGGAGTAGTCGGTGACCAGCACGTCGCAGGCGAGCATCACGTCCTCGACGTGCGGCTCGTCGGTCGCGTCCACCAGCACGCCCCGCCGGTGCAGGTCGGACAGGCCCAGACCCCGCGCGATCCCCACCGCCAGGGACGGGTGCAGCCGGACGACCAGCGTGTGCCCGGGGCCCAGGTCAGCGGCGAACCGGGCCGGGTCGAACCGGTCGACATGGCCGCCCCGCCGGTAGTCGCGCCGGGTCGGGGCGTAGAGCACGGCCGTGTGGTCGGCGGGGATGCCGAGCCGCTCGCGCACCTCCCCGCCCCGTTCCGGACCGGCGCCGAACAGCACGTCGTTGCGCGGGCTGCCGGTGCGCAGCGAGGTGAAGTCGCACGGGTACGCCCGCTCCCACGCCCGCTCCGCGTGCCGCCCCGCGACCAGGCTGTAGTCCCAGCGGTCGGCGCGGCGCAGCATCTGCGGCACGTCGAACCCGTGCCGGGGGCCGTACATCGCCTGCCGCGCGGCCCGTTCGAAGTCGTCGACGAGGACGGTGGC
>NZ_JBEXSH010001527.1:0-1066 GCF_040613555.1 Streptomyces sp. NPDC006265 | reverse complement strand
GGCATGCGAAGCGGGTGACCTGCGGAATCCGCAGCCGCATGCGCCTTTGAATTCACTCGGAGAGCAGACGGAACGCCGATGGGGGGCCGCCTACCCGTACGCCGTCGACCCGGCCGGGCTCCCGGCGGTGCTGTGGACCGCGCACGGCGGCCAGGCGGCCGGCACCGCCCTGGCCCGTGTCCTGGCCGGCGACGTCTCCCCCGCCGGCCGCCTCCCGCAGACCTGGTACGCCGACGACGCCGACCTGCCCGGTCTCCTCGACTACGACGTGATCGGCGCCCGCCAGACGTACCTGTACTTCGAGGGCACGCCCCTGTTCCCCTTCGGGCACGGCCTGTCGTACGCCTCGTTCGCGTACGACGGCCTGACGGCCCGGGTCGGGGACGGGGCGGTGCGGGTCTCCTTCTCGGTCACCAACACCGGTGACGTGACGGCCGACGAGGTGGCCCAGCTCTACACCCGGGCCGTCGACGCGTCGGTGCCGCGTCCGCGCCGCGAGCTGCTGGACCACCGCCGCGTCACGCTCGCCCCGGGGGCGACGGCCGAGCTGGGCTTCGACGTCCCGCTGGCCGCGTTCGCGTTCTGGGACGTCGCCCAGGACCGGTGGCGAGTGGAACCGGGCGGGTACGAGCTGCTGGCCGGGGCGTCCAGCGAGGACGTCCGGCTGCGGACGACGGTCATGCTCGACGGCGAGCCGACCCTGCCGCGCGCGGTCCTCGCGAACGGCCTGGCCACGGCCGGGTTCGACGAGCAGCGGGGCATCGCGATCGTCGACCGGACGAAGGTCTCGGGCGACGCGGTGACCCCGGCGGGCCCGGAGACGGGCGAACTGGTCTACCGCGCCTGCGACTTCGGCCGGGGGGTCTCCGAGGTGACGATGGAGGTGGCCGGCGAGGGTGCGGTCGAGCTGTCCCTCGACGGCGGCCCGGCCCTCGCGGTGCTGTCGCCCGCCTCACCGACCTCGGGTCCGTACGACTACGTCTCCCTCGGCGCGTCCATCGCCGCCGCCGGCGTCCACGACGTGCACCTCAGGCTGCGCGGCCCGCTGCGGCTCGCGCACGTCGGC
>NZ_JBEXSH010001526.1:0-1070 GCF_040613555.1 Streptomyces sp. NPDC006265 | reverse complement strand
TGCCCGTTGAGGAGCGGCGTTTGGTGCGTGCTCTCGGCGTGGCGGCCGGAAGCCCTCGTACTGGACGTACTTGGGGTTTCGGCCGGTGCGGCGAGAGGGGGTACCCCCTGCTCGAGCGGAGTCGAGAGCGTGGGGGAGCGTGCCGGGCGTCGTGACGGGGCGAACGTTGCCTGTTGCGGCCCTAGTTCCCAGTCACGAGTTGACCTGCGTCGTGACCAGGTTGGAGAAGGTGGTCAGCCGGGTGTAGACACCCGGGTAACCGGCCTGGGCGCAGCCCTCGCCCCAGGAAGTGATGCCTGCCAGGACGCCCCCGATGAGCAGGGGGCCGCCGCTGTCGCCCTGGCAGGTGTCCACGCCGCCGGAGGTCTTTCCGGCGCACACCATGTCGCTCTTCACGAAGTCGGAGCCGTAGGAGCTCGCGCAACTGGAGTCGGACACGGTCGGTACGGTCGCGGTGCGCAGCTGGTTGGAGCTGCTGCCGCCCGAGGAGGTGGTGCCCCAGCCGAGGATGCGGGCCGTGGTGCCGGCCGCGTACACCGAGGTCTGGGAGGCGGAGACGTACTTCGCCGTGGTGTACGGCATCGACGTCGACAGCGTCAGCACGGCCACGTCGTCGCCGCTGGAGGCGTCGGTGTAGCTCGGGTGGATCCATATCCTGCTGACTCTGCCGACCGTGCCGTTGGTGCCGTTGAGGTAGGTGCGGCCACCGACGACGCGCACGCTGCCGGTGGTCTCGCCGACCATGCAGTGCGCGGCGGTGACGACCTTCGTGGGCGAGACCAGGGTGCCGCCGCAGAACTGGTTCTGCGAGGCGTCCGTGATCTGCATGACGAACGGGTACGCGGATGTCGTGGTCGTGGTGCCGCCGACGATCGGCTGGGGCGCGGCGACGGCCGTGGGGGCGGCGAGCAGCGCGGTCGTGGCGGCGGCGGTCGCCGCGGCGACGGCGGCGGCCTTCCTGGCAATGCTGAGCCCGAACATGGGTCTCCTTGGGGAGTTGCCCGCGACCCGGTCCACCGGCTGCGCCGGATCCTGGTCCACTCCACCGGCAACGCCAAAGGCCAGCAGGC
>NZ_JBEXSH010001525.1:0-1071 GCF_040613555.1 Streptomyces sp. NPDC006265 | reverse complement strand
CGTGGCGCTGACGGCCCGGGACGAGAGGGTGGGGGCGTCGTTCCCCGGGGTGCGCCCGCGGGCGCGCACCCGGCTGGGGGCGGGTCAAGTACCCCGCACCCCTTCGACGTCACAGCGCCGCCGCGTCAGCCGACCGGCAGGCTCTTCACCGGCAGGGAGTCCGCGGACGGCACGCCGCCCTTGGCCAGGGAGTCCGTCGGCAGACCGCCCTTGGTCGAACCGGCCGTGTCACCGACGAGCTGCCCGGCGGAGCCCGCCGCGTCACCGGCCGCCTTCGGCGCCACGGGCGTGGTCTTCTTGGCCGCCTTGCCGCCGCTCTTGCCCGCGGCCGGCACCGTCTTCTTGACGGTCTTGCCGCCGGTGTCACCCGCGGACTCGGTGACGTTCTGCGCCGCGCCGTCGACGGTGTCGCCGACGTTGGCCCCGTCCAGGGCGGTGAGGCCACCGAGGTTCGGGGTGGCGGGCAGCTCGGGGGCCGCGCTGGCGGAGCCGGCCGCACCGACCCCGGCAGCCGCTCCCGCAGCGACGATCAGCGCGGCACGGGCGATCCGGCGGGTCAGGGGGAGGGACATGGTGCTCCTTCGACGGGAGAGAACAGTGAGCTTCGTGAAGTGTCCGACCGGGTCCGGCAGTTGATCGACTGGCTGTGGATCACCCCGGCTCGGACGCTGTGACTACCGCTCGAAGCCCGCGAAGGTTGCGGCGCCGCAACGTAAAGAGTTGGCAATGCGTCGCATTATCGGCTGCGGATAAAACCGGTCAAAGAGGCTTCCGGGGAAACCCTGCAGAATCCTTCCAGCCCTGTGCGGGCAAGGGATTTCACGGTTTCCCGGGTGAGGGTGCGAAAACCTGCGCACACCTTCACCGAAGGACCGCACGGCTAACCCTCCAGAGTGAAACCCCGCACCCCTGCGCGATCTAGTGCCGCGGCAGGCAACGTTCGCCCCGTCGCGGCGCCCGGCATGCTCCCCCAAGCTCTCGACTCCGCTCGAGCAGGGGGTACCCCCACTCGCCACACCGGCCGAAACCCCACGTACGTCCAGTACGAGGGCTTCCGGCCGCCACGCCGAG
>NZ_JBEXSH010001524.1:0-1072 GCF_040613555.1 Streptomyces sp. NPDC006265 | reverse complement strand
AGTGGCCCGAGGGCCCGGCTGGGCCAGTGGCCCGAGGGCCCGGCTGGGCCAGTGGCCCGAGGGCCCGGCTGGGCCAGTGGCCCGAGGGCCCGGCTACGACGTGACCGGGCTCGGGTCGCCGCTGTCCGACGGCGGTGGAGTCGAGCCCGTGGGGTCGGTCGGGGCCGGGTCCGTCGGCGTGGGCGTGGGGTCCGGGTCGGTCGACGGGGGCGGAGTGGTCGGCGTGGGGTCCGGGTCCGGGGCGGAGGTCGTGGGCGTCGGGTCGGGGTGCGTCGGGTGCGGGTCGCCCGGGCCGCCGGGGCGGGGATCCGGGCCGGGGGCGGAGGGGCTGGGCGCGCTGCCGTAGCCCTCGATGTGGACGACGGCGCCCGCCGGTGCGACCGCGACCTGCGCGTGCCAGGGGCCCGCGGGCTCCCGCAGATGGTCGACGTACACCTTGATCGTCAACGACTCGCCGGGCCGGAGCGTGCCCGAGGACTGGCTGAGGTAGAGCCAGAGGGCTCCCGTGGACGCGGACCAGCGGACGGGGGCCGGGCCGCTCGCGGTCAGGGTGACCAGGGTGGTGTCGCCGCTGTTGTCGGCCGTGACCTCCAGGGCGCTCTCGCGTCCCGCGCCGGCGACGCCGATGACCTCGACGGAGACGTCGGCCTTGCCGTCCTTGCCGAAACGGGGGCCGGGGCGGGTGCTGGCGTTGCCGGTGTTCTCGTAGCCGCCGCCCGCCATCTCGCCGTCCAGGCCGAACGGGTCGTCCGCCTCGCGCGCGGAGGCCGAGCGGCCGTCCTGGCCCTCGCCGATCGGGGTGCCCCGGTAGGCGGCCCACAGGGCGAGGACGGGAGCGGCCACGACGGTGGCGACGACGGTCGTGGTGATGGCACGCGCGCGGAGGCGGTCCCTGCGGGCCGCGTGGTCCTTGGGGTCCATCGGGAAGCCGCGCCGGTCGAAGCGGGGTGCGGCGTTCCGCGCGCGCGGGTGGTGGCCCATCGCCCCGTGCAGGGGCGCGGGGGGCGCGGGCAGAACGGGGAGTTCGGCGGGGGTGTCGGGGGTGGGGGGCCCGCGGCCGGGGTTGGCGCGG
>NZ_JBEXSH010001523.1:0-1076 GCF_040613555.1 Streptomyces sp. NPDC006265 | reverse complement strand
GGCCGCACACCGAGCGCGGCAACCGGGTGAACAACTGCACACGGGGTCAAAAGTCACCGACCCCAAAGGGGTCCAGGTTCAGAGACCGCCGACAGAAAGGCACTGCAGGGCTTCATCTCGCGTTCCTCCTCCAGTTCGCGGACCGTGCGCAGCCGCGTTCTCCGCCTTCAGCGGCGTGGGCGGCTCGGCGGGAGCCTTCGCCCGGCGTCCCCGGGGCCGGGACGCTCCAGCCGCCCGGACCCAGTTCCGCAACGTCTCCGGGTTCACCCCCAGATCAGCGGCGACCGACCTGCTCCGTCGCTTCCGGCCGCGACTCGTACAACGCGACCGCGACCGCCTTGGACTCCGGCGGATAGTGCTTCATGACCACGGGACGACCGTTCTCCTGGACTCAAGATCCAAGTGTCTCGGGTGTCCTGGGCTCGGGGTCAAGCCCCACCACCCAGTTACACCACTCGTTTGACAGTCCCCCGTGCTGGCTAAGTCGGGTCGTGGCTGGCGAGGTTCTCGACAGGCCGTGTGACCTGCCCGTCCACAGAGAGGCGTGCGGAGAGCCGGCGCCCCGCGGCAGGGCTGGAGCGGACATCGCCCGCCACGCCGGAGGCGTCCCGATCGCAGAACAGGTGCGCAGACCCTTGACGTCGTTCTTCCTGGTGCGTAGATATGTCTGCGCAGTCATGACAGCGCAGTCACACCGAATCGGACTCGCACTCGGACTGCTGACTTCAGGAGACACCCATGAGCCGACAGCCAGTACGCAGCACAGCTGCCACACCGCGCAGCCTCGACGTGGCGCGCCTGGCGGGCGTCTCGCAGAAGACGGTGTCTCGGGTCATGAACGGCGAGCCGTACGTCTCCGAGGACCTGCGTCGTCGTGTCCTCGAGGCAGCCGACGAACTCGGCTACCGCCTCAACCACGCGGCCCGGGCCCTGGCCTCAGGAAAGACCCGGGCCATCGGCGTCGTGACCCTGGGAACAGCCCTGTACGGGCCCGCCTCCCTCCTCATGGGTGTCGAGCGCGCCCTCCGGGACACCGGCTACGCGCTCCGCGTCGTCAACACGATGGAAGGCGACAC
>NZ_JBEXSH010001522.1:0-1090 GCF_040613555.1 Streptomyces sp. NPDC006265 | reverse complement strand
CCTCGCGCGGCATGCTCCGCGCGAAGAAGGGCCGCGTGGTGTACATCTCCTCCGCCGTCGCCCTGCGCGGCGAGAGCGGCCAGGCCAACTACGCCGCCTCCAAAGCCGGACTCGTCGGCTTCGCCCGCTCGATGGCCCGCGAACTCGGCTCCCGCGGCATCACCTTCAACGTGGTCGCCCCCGGCCTCACCGAGACGTCCATGAGCGAGCAGCTGAGCGAGGAGCAGCTGGAGAACCTCAAGGCCCAGATCCCGCTCGGCCGCCTCGCCCGCCCCGAGGAGATCGCCGCGACCGTCGCCTTCCTCGCCTCCGAGCAGGCCGCCTACATCACCGGTGCCGTAGTGCCCGTCGACGGCGGCGCCGGCATGGGCCACTGACCACCGCGACCGCCCGCCACCCTGGAGTCTGATGAGCACATGATCTGACAGTGGGCAGTCCCCTGTGGGCTGCCCCGCGGCAGCAAGCCCTTGGTCTGTCCAGCACCTCGGCCCGCCCGCCGCATCTCTGCCACCACCCGGCGAGTGTCCAGCCCGCCTGGTGAAGAACCCGGTCCGCAGACCGGGCAACACCGCCCCTGCCAGGGCGGATCACCTTGGTTCCCGAAGAACCGGCCCCACCGAAGAGGGGCTCACGCATGCCCGGAAGGAGGGCGTGCCCTGCCCATGATGCAGCATGCCCACGCGCCGGTCCACGTCACCGTCGCTCCGCCGTGCCCTCTGCGCGGACAACCCCGAATATCCAGGAACAACCGATTCATCCCGGTTCGCGAGCATGCCGACCAGGAGATCGGCACCACCGCGTCCCGGCGCACCCGGCGCGGCGATTTCCTGCGTGCCGCCACGTGGGCCATCACCCAGCGCCTGCATCCCAAAGCCGGCGACACCACGCTGCGCGTCGCCCGCGACCTCGCCGCCCGCCTGAACGCCGACGGGCACGTCGCCTACTGCCGCGACACAACTTTCAAGCGCCTCGGCATCAGCCGGCGCACCCTGGAGCGGCACATCGCCGTCCTGCGCGAGCTCGGCCTGCTCGTCTGGGCCGTCCACGGAAGCCGGACCAACACCCGCCCCGCCGGACGCAAGCGGCGAAT
>NZ_JBEXSH010001521.1:0-1092 GCF_040613555.1 Streptomyces sp. NPDC006265 | reverse complement strand
TAAGACCGGTGTGACCACCACTGGCGCCAGCACAACCCAGTCGTCCCTCGCTGCGGTCGACGCGCGGCTGCACCCCCGGTTCCTGACCGTGACCGAGCGGGAGACGATCGCTGACATGCACCGGGCCGGCCATTCGCTGCGGGCGATCGGCCGGGCTCTGGGGCGACCGGCGTCCACGATCAAGCGGGAAATCGACGCCCGGGCGGTCGACGGCGTCTACCGGCCGCACCGGGCTCAGCGGGCCTGGGCCGAGAGCCGGTCACGGTTCAAGGCATCGAAGCTCGCCGCAGACGGTCCGCTGCGTCGATACGTTGAGGACAAGCTGCGCGAACGCTGGTCCCCGGAGCAGATCAGTCACGCTGTGGTCATCGAGTTCCCCGACGACGAGAGCATGCGGGTGAGTCCGGAGACGATCTACCAGGCCATCTACGTCCAGGCCCGAGGCGGCCTGCGTCGCGAGATCGCGGTCGCACTGCGCAGCGGGCGCACCCGCCGCAAGCCTCGCCGCAGCCCGGAGCAGCGCACCCGCCGCTTCGTCGACGAGATGGTGATGATCTCCGAGCGTCCTGCCGAGGTGGAGGACCGGGCGGTTCCCGGCCACTGGGAAGGCGATCTGATCGTCGGCCCCCGAAGCGAGAGCGCGATCGTGACCCTGGTCGAGCGCTCCACCCGCTACGTCCTGCTCGGGCATCTGTCTGGCGGGCACACCGCCGAGGAGGTCCGCGACGTGCTGGTGCCGCTGATCCAGAGCCTGCCCGACCACCTGCGCGGCTCGCTGACCTGGGACCAGGGTTGCGAGATGGCCGCGCACAAGCAGTTCACCGTGGCCACGGGAGTACCGGTCTACTTCTGCGACCCGCACTCTCCTTGGCAGCGCGGGTCGAACGAGAACACCAACGGCCTGCTGCGGCAGTACTTCCCCAAGGGCACCGACCTGTCCGTGCACAGCGCCGAAGACCTCGAACACGTCGCCCAACAACTCAACGGCCGACCACGCAAAACGCTCGACTGGAGAACCCCAGCCGAGCGCCTGCGTGATCTACTGACAGCCACGTAAGCCATCAGGTGTTGCGAGGACCCCGAGAATCCGCC
>NZ_JBEXSH010001520.1:0-1096 GCF_040613555.1 Streptomyces sp. NPDC006265 | reverse complement strand
ACATCCCGTCCAAAGCGAAGATCCAGGCCGCCGCGCTCAGCCGGTACAACGAGCTGCTCGCCGGCAAGACGGTCGGCGGAATGACGCTCGCCGACGGCCGCCGGGTCGAGGTGCGCACCTGCGACGACGGCGGCAGCGGCGTCGGCAACAACGAGTGCGTGCACCAGCTCGTCGAGGAGGACCAGGTCGTCGCCCTGGTCGCCACCACCGCCCTCGACTACGCGGGGGCCTCCCGCGTCTCCCGCGCGGGCGTGCCCGACATCGGCGGCCAGCCCATCGGCACCGCCTACGACACCTTCCCGCACCTCTACGGCATCTACGGCAGTCTCGCGCCCCGCGACGGCACCCCCGGCTGGGACGGAAAGCTGTACGGCGGCACCGAGGTCTACCGCTACTTCAAACGCGAGCACGGCGCCCGCACCGCCGCCGTCGTCTCCTACAACCAGTCCGCCTCGGCCGCCTACGCCCGGCTCATCGAGCGCGGACTGCGCGCCGAGGGCTACAAGGTCGTCACCGAGCAGGTCGACTTCGCCCTGCCCAACTTCCGCGCCGTCGCCGCCGACCTCAAGGAGCAGGGCGCCGACCTGGTGTTCGACGCCATCGACGGGCACGGCAACGCCCGGCTCTGCCAGGCCATGGACGAGGCCGGCGCCGACGTCACCGCCAAGGTGACCAACGTGCAGAACTGGACGTCCACCGTCGCCGACGACTACAAGGACGCCCCGCGCTGCCGCAACGCCCTGTGGGCGACCGGCGCCAGCCGCAACTTCGAGGACACCGGCAACGCGGCGGTGGCGGAGTTCCGCGAGGCGACGAAGGACCTGAAGACGCACTCCCAGTGGCAGCTGGAGGGGTGGGCGGCCGCGCGGTGGTTCACGGACGCGGCGACGTCCTGCGCGAGCACGGGCATCACGCGCGCGTGCGTCGACGCCTTCATGAACCGCAGCCAGGGCTACACCGCCGGAGGGCTGCTGCTCCCCGTCCGCTTCGACCGCCTGCCCGAGCCGCCGAAGACGACTACCACAACGAATAGGAGGGACTGCCCGTGTCGTCTTCTGAACTGGTTCCCCGCATCGGCGGCGCCCTCGCCAAGACC
>NZ_JBEXSH010001519.1:0-1099 GCF_040613555.1 Streptomyces sp. NPDC006265 | reverse complement strand
GTGGGGGTACCCCCTGCTCGAGCGGAGTCGAGAGCTTGGGGGAGCGTGCCGGGCGTCGTGACGGGGCGAACGTTGCCTGTCGCGGCACTAGTGCCGCTCCGCGTTAGTTCGTGGAGGGGTGCTGATCAGGCTGCTTTGAGCGGGGTGCCGTCGTAGGTCCAGCGGTAGGGCTTGGCGGTGTCGTTGTGCTTGATCGCGCAGCGATCCAGTTTGTCGATCAGGTCGTCACGGCTGGCGAAGTCGCCGTATCGCAGGACCCGGCGGGTCAGGGCGGAGAAGAACAGCTCGGCCTGGTTGAGCCAGGAGGCGTGCGGTGGGGTCCAGTGAGCTTCCGCCAACTTGAAGTAGCAGGTCAAAGGGCTGGTGTGACCGCTTCTAGGGTTGCTCGCGCTGGTCGTGGGCGGGAGTCCGGGGAGGAGATCATCTGACGGAGGCCCGTCGGCGCTCTGACCTGTGCACCTGGGGTGGAAGATACGGATCGTCCTGCTGGCAGGCACCCAGGCTCTCAGCCGACGACGACCTCCTCTTCGGAGATGATGCTTCCAAAACTGTTCAGGTCGACGAAGTTCTTGTGGTCCGGGTCGACGGTCTTCAGCCAGTTCTCGCAGGAGAAGAGCGCGTTGAGGTCGTCCATCGTGTCGAACCATGTCTCGACCACCGAGTCGTAGTCCGGTTCGGGACAGTTCGGCGCGGGAACGGGATACGACACCACGAATCGGCGGATGTACTGCTTCGCCTCCGGGATGGACATGAGGAGCGGCCTGTGGATGTTCCGCTGGTAGTGGGTGAACTCGTCATGAGTCATGCCCTCGCGACGCTTCAACGTGATGACCATTTTGATCATGATGCCTGTCCGTTTCTGTTCGATGAGTGACGATTCGCCGGCCCGGTATCACCAGTCAGGGAATGCGCCGATACGCGCGCCGGGACCGGTCGGGTGCACACCACCGTTGACGGCAGGCCCTCGGCGGCAGGGACTGCGGTATCGGTGATCTGCGCGTTGTCCATGGCAGCAAGCCTGCTCTGCGACGGGTGGTGCCGAAGCGCGGCTCCTGCGAGCGTGGCGGGCTCACGAAGCGGCCTCCAGGGCCGCCTCGTA
>NZ_JBEXSH010001518.1:0-1100 GCF_040613555.1 Streptomyces sp. NPDC006265 | reverse complement strand
TCCACCGCGGTGACGGCCTCGGCGAACTCCTGGGGCGACCAGTTGGCGATGCCATGCGAGTGCGGGCAGTCGGTGTAGGGCTCCAGCAAGGCGGCAGCGGCCGCAGCCGGGCGGTCCCGTCCGGGCACTCGACCGCGCCCAAGGGCAGTTCGCCGGTGCCGGGCCCGGTCGGGTAGAGCAACGAGAAGGCGTGCCGCCCGGCCACCACCCGGTGGATGAGGACCCGCCCGTCGGCCATCGGCTGCACCTCGGTGCCGGGCTCCTCCGGCTGGTTGCGGGGCAGCGGCACCGCGTACGGCTCGGGTCCGTCCAGGGTCCAGCGCTCCGGGAACCAGGAGTCGCCGGCCGACGCGAGGCGGGCGCCGTAGGCACCGTCCGCGGTGAGCGTGCAGCCTGTCGGCGCGGTCACGTCCTCGTCCTCGTGTCCCGCCGAAGGTTCGATCACACAGACCGTCATCGTTCGGTCACCTCCAGTGACGAACGCTAGGCATCACACGCGCGGACGGGGAATTCCCTGGGCGCAGGCTTCACACATAAGGGTGTTCCAGGAACGATTCGCCTGAGGAAGAGGGGGCGATTGTGCTGAGCGGGGCCATGGGTGCCGGGAGCGGGCGGTGGCGGTGCAACGCCACAGATCAGGCGGGTAGCCTTGCTCCCGTGCCCCGTCTGTCTGAAGTCATCGCCGCCCTGGAGACCCTGTGGCCCGCCGAGCGGGCCGAGTCCTGGGACGCGGTCGGCACCGTCGCGGGCGACCCGGACCAGCAGGTCATGCGGGTCCTGTTCGCTGTCGACCCGGTCCAGGAGATCGTCGACGAGGCGGTGAAACTGGGCGCCGGCCTGCTCGTCACCCACCACCCGCTCTACCTGCGCGGCACGACCACGGTCGCGGCGACGCACTTCAAGGGCCGCGTCGTGCACACCCTCATCAAGAACGACATCGCGCTGCACGTCGCCCACACCAACGCCGACAGCGCCGACCCCGGTGTCTCCGACGCCCTCGCGGGCGCGCTGGACCTGCGGGTCACCGGGCCGCACGTGCCGGATCCCACCCACCCCGAGGGCCGCCGGGGCCACGGCCGCCTCTGCGCGCTGGACCACCC
>NZ_JBEXSH010001517.1:0-1100 GCF_040613555.1 Streptomyces sp. NPDC006265 | reverse complement strand
GCAGGGCCACCGTCTGCGGGCCCGTCCAGGGCAGGTCGACGCCGGTCGCGGAGGGTGACTGGCGCGCGGTGCGCAGCCCCAGGTCCTCGACGGAGACGACGACGCCGAAGCGCTCCGAGAACAGCTCGGACAGGATCCTGGGGATCGGCTCGCGGGGGTTCTCGCCGTCGAGCCAGCGGCGTACGCGCGAGGTGTCCGTGGAGATGTGGTTGGCGCCCAGTTGGCGTGCCCTGCGGTTGACCTGGCGGGCGAGCTCGCCCTTGGACCAGCCGCTGCGCACGAACCAGGAGGTGAGCAGCTCGTTCGGGCGCTTGTCGGCGTGCGTCGCGCCCACAGCGTTCGTTCCGCTTCCGCCGTTGCCGCTCACTGGAACGCCCCCATCCCTGAGACCACTTGTCGCCGAGTGCGCCAAGCCCTATCAGCATGCCGGTTCGTACGGCCGCCCGTCCGGCCCTTGTCACCCTTCGAACGGAATGACGACTTGCCTCCGGCATACCCACGAGCGCATGTGCCCCCAGGACTCGTGCACACAAAGTAATCCTACGATCACCCGTCCAGCCACGGCTCACACGGAAACGCCACCATTCGCCACCCCTTCGAATGAACTCACGTACGGCTACGCACGATTGACTTGACACAGCAGAACCAGGAGCGGGTGCAGAGATGCACTCGGGGGCGCGCGTCGTCGGGCGCGCCCCCCTGGGCACATCCGGGCGCTGAATGAACCGACCGCCGCCGGGAAGGCGGAAACGGAGAGTCACGCATCGCGTCCGTAGCGTAACCAGCGCTGCGTCGGACCCGTTGGAGGGGGCATGGGCTTCACGATCGGCATCAGCCGGGGCATGCGCGACATCCGGACCGGATCACGCCGCCGCAGCCGTACGTCGGACGGCACGGCGGTGGCCGAGTACACCGGACTGTGGGGCTGGGACGTGGTGCCGGGTGCGCGGGCCTCGGCGGGCGCCTGCTCCTGCGGCCATGACGACTGCCCGGCGCCGGGCGCGCACCCGCTGGACTTCGCGCCGGTGCTCGCGGCCGGGGCGACGCTGGACGACGCGACCGAGGCATGGGGCGAGTTCCCCGGCGCCTCGGTGATGCTG
>NZ_JBEXSH010001516.1:0-1102 GCF_040613555.1 Streptomyces sp. NPDC006265 | reverse complement strand
GTGGGGGTTGTGGGGGCGGCGTGCAGCGTAGTCAGCGTGTCAGGGGGGATTCTCGACGAGGTCGGCCGGGCCGACGGTGTTCGGCGTCGCATGCCCCGAGAGGGCGAGCGTGAGGTCGAGTTCGGCGAGCAGACAGCGGATGACGTGTTCGACGCCGGACCGGCCGTCGAGGCCGAGGCCGTAGACGTACGGGCGGCCGAGGAGGACCGCGCGGGCGCCGAGGGCGAGGGCCTTGAAGATGTCGTCACCGGTGCGGATGCCGCTGTCGAAGAGGACGGTGAGCCGATCGCCCACCGCCTGAGCCACGCGGGGAAGCGCGTCGGCCGCCGCGACGGAGCCGGCCACCTGGCGGCCGCCGTGGTTGGAGACGACGACGCCGTCCATGCCGGCGTCGGCGGCCAGTCGCGCGTCGTCCGGGTGCAGGACGCCCTTGAGGACGATCGGGCCGTCCCAGTTCTCCCGCAGGAACGCCAGGTCCGGCCAGTTCTTGGCCGGGTCGGAGAACATCCCGACGAAGTGCATCACGGCCGCGTTCGGATCCTCGTGCACCGGCTTGGCCAGACCTGCCCGGAAAGCCGGGTCCGAGAAGTAGTTGGCCGTGCCGACCCCGTGCAGGAACGGCAGGTACGCCTGGTCGAGATCGCGCGGCCGCCACGACAGCAGTGGCGTGTCCAGGGTGACGACGAGCGCGGTGAACCCGGCAGCCTTCGCCCGGTTCAGGAAACTGCGGGCCACCTCCGGGTCCTTCGGCCAGTACAGCTGGAACCAGCGCTCGGCGTCCCCCATCGCCTCGGCGACCTGCTCCATGGGCGTGCTGGACGCCGACGACAGGATGTACGGCACACCCTGTGCGGCGGCCGCCCGGGCCGCGGCGGACTCGGCGTCCGGGTGCATGATCGACAGCACGCCGACCGGGGCCAGCGCGAGGGGGGCCGGAAGGGCGCGGCCCAGGACCTCGACGGACAGATCCCGGTCGTGCACGTCACGCAGCATGCGCGGCACGATCCGCCGGCGCTCCAGGGCCGCCCGGTTGGCGCGGGCCGTACTGCCGTTGCCCGCGTTGCCCGCCACATAGCCGACCGGGCCGGGCCCGAGCCGCTGC
>NZ_JBEXSH010001515.1:0-1102 GCF_040613555.1 Streptomyces sp. NPDC006265 | reverse complement strand
GGGGCTCCCCGCCGGCCCAGTTCGCCCAGGCCGCTCATCGCGCTCCCTCCGGGGCGGGTACGGGAGTGGTGGCACGTACGGGCCGGCCCGCCGCCCAGCCGGGGCCGCTGCGGGCTGCGAGGCGGGGGGACGCGGTGGCCCAGCGGACGGGCACATGCGCCTCGGCGGGAACCGAGAACGGCAGCGGCTCCCCCGCTCCGTCGAGGACGACCCGGCGGACGGGCGCGCGCGAGACGATCTCCAGGTAAATGCCGTGAAATGCCTCGATGTTCTGCTCGACCGTGAACAGTTCGAGGGCACGGGCGCGAGCGGCGGCGCCCAGGCGTGCACGGCGCTCGGGATCACGCAGCAGTGCCACGCACGCCTCGGCGAGCGCCCGCGGATTGCGCGGCGGTACGACGAGCCCCGTGCCGCCGATGACCTCGACGACCGCGCCGACGTCCGTCGACACCGTCGCTCGCCCGCAGAGCATGGCCTCGGCGAGACCGACGGGGAAGCCCTCGACGACGCTGGAGAGTACGGTCACGGCACTCGAGGCGTAGGCGTCGGCGACGACCGGGAGGCCGGGGCCGCCGATCTCCTCGAAGGACACCGGGTTGTCGCCGGCCGCGTGCGGGCCCTCGGCCTCGTCGGGGAAGAGCTGGGCGGCCAGCGACCTGCAGTGACCGAGGTAAGCCGCGCCCTCGGGGCCGGTGGGGGTGCCGACGATCCGCAGGCGCGTCTTCGGCTGCCGCTTGCGGACCTCCGCGAAGGCGTGCAGCAGCGAGACCAGGTCTTTGGCGGGCTCGACGCGGCCGACCCAGAGGAGCATGTCCGGGTCGGCGCAGTCCGGGGACTCGCCCACCTCGGCGAAGGGCCGGGCGTCCATGCCGGGGTAGACCGTGCGGAGCTTCTCGCGGTCGGCCCCGCAGCGCTCCTGCCAGCGGCGGGTGTGGGTGTTGCCGGCGGTGACGACCTCGGCCCGCCCGTAGGCCTCGGCCGCGAGCCGGCCTTGGAAGGCCGCCAGCAGGGACCGTACGGCGGGCGGGGCGTCCGGGGTGGTGAGGTAGTGCGTCCGCAGGCGCACGCCGTACTCGGTGACCATCCGGGGCACGCCGGTGAA
>NZ_JBEXSH010001514.1:0-1102 GCF_040613555.1 Streptomyces sp. NPDC006265 | reverse complement strand
GGCGCGGCCGAGGATCCTCGGCCCGATCATGCCGAGCAGCGCCGGCAGCAGCGTGATGGCGGCCAGCACCGTCAGGACGACGGTATCGCCGCGCCGATCGCCATCCCGTTGATGATGCCGACGTTCAGGGTGAGCATGCCCAGCAGCGCGACCACGACGGTCAGTCCGGCGAACACCACGGCCCGGCCGGAGGTGTTGAGGGCCTTGGCCGTCGACTCGGCCACGCCCATGCCCGCCATCAGGTTGGTGCGGTGGCGGTTGACGATGACCAGCGCGTAGTCGATACCCACGCCCAGACCGATCAGCGAACCCAGCGTCAGCGTGGTCTCGGAGAGGGGGACGGCATGGCTGAGCAGCATCACCGCGACCGCTGAGGTGCCGACGCCGGCGATGGCCGTGATGATGGGCAGCGCCGCCACCCACACCGCCCGGAAGACGAACAGCAGCACGATGAAGGCGAGGACGATGCCCATCGCGTCGGCGGCCGCGTTCGGCTCGGGATTGACGGTGAACGCCTGCCCGTTGAGCGCGATGTGCAGGCTCCCCGACTCCGGAGCCGTCGCGAGGTCCTTCACATGGTCGATCCGGGCGTCGTCGACACCGTCGTCGAACGCGACCGTCGCGTAGGCCGTCCTGCCGTCCTTGCTGATCTGGGCCTGGCCGGCGGGCATGTAGGGAGCGGTCACCGAGGCGACACCCGGGGCATCGACGATGCGCTCCAGGGCGCCGGTCATCGCCCGCTCGGCCGCGCCGCCGGTGACCTTGCCGTCGCTCACCTGCCAGACGACCCGGCCGCTCTTGCCCGCCGCGCTGCTCGCGCCCTTCTGGAGCAGAGTCGTCGCCCTGGCCGAGTCGGTGTCCTGGGAGAGCGGGCTGTTGCCGAAGCTGCTGCCGGCCGCGCCGACGGCCCCGGCCAGGGCGATCAGCAGGCCCACCCAGGCCAGGACGACGGCGAGCCGGTGCCGGTGGCACCAGCGGGCGAGAGGGGACATCGACGAGCCTTTCCAGAGGAACACGGGCCGGAATCCCGGCGCACCGCAACGCTCGCACTCCGCCGGTCTCTCGTCGTTGGCCGTTCGCGGACACTTGCCCTACTGCGATC
>NZ_JBEXSH010001513.1:0-1103 GCF_040613555.1 Streptomyces sp. NPDC006265 | reverse complement strand
TGGGTCGCTGGCGGGGGGGGGGTCGGGGGGCGGGCAGGTCAGGACTGCCAGCCCCCGGAGGTCTCGCGGGTGTCAGCCGACGGGGCTGTTCTGGGTGTCCGGGACTTGGGGCAGCCAGTGCACGGCGTCGTCGCGGAAGGACTGGTTGACGGGGACGAGGTCGGCTCCGCTGGTGTCGTCCAGGGCCGTGACGACGATGCCGAGCTCGGGGACATCACTGTCCAATGCCGCGAGGCGGCTGCCGCAGTTCGGGCAGAAGCCGCGCTGGGCCTCGCCCTCGAACGTCTCGAACCAGGTCGGCTCGACGCCGTTGGTCCAGGTGACGTCCTCCGGGGCGAAGCCAGCCCACCACATCATCGGGCCGCCGCCGAGCTTCTTGCAGTGCCGGCAGCTGCACGTGTGCGGGTAGACGGCGTTGCCCTTGACGGTGAAGCGGATCCGTCCGCACAGGCATCCGCCGGAGCGCTCCTGGGCTTCGGCGACGATGTCGGGGGTGGCGTTCATCAGTTCATCTCCGAGGCGCGGTGGGCGAGTTGAGCCCACCAGTGTGTCATCCCCTCAGTGATCGTCAGCCAGCCGTCGAGGGCCTGGGGCAGGTCGATGTGGAACAGTTCACTCTCCTTGATGAACCGGGCCAGGCCCTCGATGTGGGCGGCCTCGACGCTCATGCCGCCGACCTGGGCGGCCTCGTGCTCGTCGTCGAGGTGGAGCTCGTAGTAGTAGTGCAGGGCCTTGAGCTCGCTGCCGGTGCGCCGGATGGTCAGCTCGCCGTAGCGGTTGGTGATGTCGCGCAGGATCTCGGTCTCGGCGATCGCCACGGCCTCGGTCGCGTAGTAGGCGCCGGCGATGAAGCTGGGCATGTGCGAGCCGACCATCCACTGGTGGAGGTTGACCAGCGTCTCGGTCTCCGTGGCGGGCACGTGGCCGTTGACGAGCAGGCCGAGGTCGGACAGGAGCGCGTTGGTGTAGAGGACGTAGTGCGCGGGCACCTTGCCGCGCTCGCCGCCCTCTTCGAGGTGATTGCGGCGCAGCTCGTGCGCGAGCTCGGGGCAGAACCCCTCCACACTGGTGGCGGCGGCCTTGAGGAACTGGGCGTTGTAGCG
>NZ_JBEXSH010001512.1:0-1106 GCF_040613555.1 Streptomyces sp. NPDC006265 | reverse complement strand
GGTGCTCAGCCCGGCAGGCGGGAGACCGTCCCCGACCCGGTCCTCGCCACGGCCTTCGCGATCTTCACCGACCGTCCGTGCTCGGGCGGTGCGGCGCGTTCCCCTCCCCCGGTGCGCACGGCCCGACCGACCCCTTGCCCAACGCCCGCTCCCAGGAGGTCAAACGACGTGCAGCACCTCGGCAAGCGCAGCTGGGTGATCCCGGAAGGCTTCATCCCCGGCTCCAGCACCGGGCCGGAGGAGATGGCCAGCCACGAGACCGCATGCATCCTCAACACCGGTGACGCGGACGCCCATGTGGAGATCACCGTCTTCTTCCCGGACCGCGAACCCGCCGGACCGTACGAGGTCACCGTGCCCGCCCGGCGCACGCTCCACCAGAGGTTCAACGAACTCGCCGGCGAGGACCCGGTGCCCGTCGGCGCGGACTACGCGTCCGTGCTGGTGAGCGACGTGCCCGTCGTCGTCCAGCACACCCGCTTGGACAGTCGGCAGCCGGCCAACGCCCTGCTGTCGACCATCGCGTACTGCGCGGACTGACCCGTGAGCCGCGGAAACCGTCTGCTCCGGCGGGCGGCCGTGACGGCGCGGTCGGCGGGCGGCGGCGGGCGGAATCCCGGCAGGCCCTTGCGCGACCGCCTCGTCTCGGGTGCCCGGCTGTTCCTGCTTTCGGCCCTGCTGCTGGCAGGAACCGGCGCCTGCGGGCGGCTCATCGGGTGGGTGGCGCTGACGACGACCATCGGCCCGACGGCCTACCTGCTCCTCGCCCACCCCGGCACGCTGGGGTCGCGGTGGCGTGCCGCCGTCGTGGGCCACTCCTCGGCGGTCTGCATCGGGCTGGCCTGTCTGGCCGCGTTCGGCCTGTGGCGGCACCCGTCGATCGTCGAGCGGCAGCAGGACACCGCCGCGCAGATCGGCGCGCAGGCCCTGGCGGTGGGACTGACGCTGTTCACGCTGCACCTGCTCGACGCCCACCATGCCCCGGCGGCGGCCACCGCGCTTCTGATCACCTCCGGCATCTCCCGGTACCTGGCCGGTCCGGACTACCGCTGGCTCGTGCCGTACGCCGGGCTGCTCGGGGCGGTCGTGCTGCTGCTCTGCGACAT
>NZ_JBEXSH010001511.1:0-1111 GCF_040613555.1 Streptomyces sp. NPDC006265 | reverse complement strand
GGCCATGGCCGTGGCCGCCCGCCGGGGACGGGACCACCCGACAGCGAAGTGGCCGCCCAACGCGCCGTAGCCGCCCGACCCCACCGGGACCGCCTGACGGGGACAGGGTCCGAACATCCAGGACATCTGCACACCGCGTCCCAGAAGGCGGCGCCGCGCCCCGGCCGTTGCCATCTCCCGGCCGGGACCTGGGGATTTGGCGGTGAAGTGCCCGCTTCGGGAAACGGGGCGCAATACTCCCGCGCCCGGCCGGGCGACGGGCTGTGTGAAGGATTGGGCGCATCCGGTGACCTCGCGGTCATAGCGGTGAAGGCGATTGGCGGACGGAGCCGTGCCTCGTCGGCGGGCGGTTGGCCGTCCTCTCCGCGGGGTGCTTTGATCCTGCGCACGGCGGGAGCGGCCGGGGCGGAATCCAGGTCCCCGGATTCCGGCGCTCACCCGCGCTCACCGCCATTGCGAGACATACACGCGAAGGGAAACTCCCCCATGAACCTCACCTCTCGGGTCGACACCGCCGAGCTCTCCGATGCCGACCTGGACACCGTCGCCGGTGGCAACGCGGGCGGCGTCGGTGTCTCCGCGGGCCTCGTGGGCGGCCTCTCCGCCGGCCTGGTCGGCCCCCTGACCGGCGAGGCCTGCGCCACCATGCAGGCGGTCCTCTCGCCGGAGGGCGCGGCTGCGGGCGCGAACACGGGCGTGCACACGACGTCGCTCTGACGACATCCGTGCACGAGAGGCCCCGGGGAGCGCTCGCTCCCCGGGGCCTCTCGTGCGCGCGTCCCGAACCCGGCCGCCGCCGCAAACGTGGGGAATTTGCGAAGCACGTGATGGAAATCTGGACACCACGGGGGTGGGTAACGCGGTGAGAGGGCGTGACGCAGACTTACTCGGACCCCTCAGATCCCGGCTGCAAACCGATTGGAAGACCGCTGTGAAACCCGACTCGACCCGGACCGAAGAACTGCCGATCTACGAGAGCCTGATACGCGAACGCGGTGACGTCGTGGAGGAGGCCCGCGTGGTGGCCGAGGAGACCCAGCACCAGATGAGCCTGGCACTGAGCGGGGTCGCCCCGGCCTCGCAGGAGACCGGCGCGCCCTGACCAGGGGGC
>NZ_JBEXSH010001510.1:0-1116 GCF_040613555.1 Streptomyces sp. NPDC006265 | reverse complement strand
GACGGCACCACCCGCGGCGACACCTGCCACCTCGACGTCGTCGACCGCTGGGGCACCATGGTCTCGGCCACGCCCAGCGGCGGCTGGCTCCAGTCCAACCCGGTCGTGCCCGAACTCGGCTTCCCGCTCGGCACCCGGCTCCAGATGACGTGGCTGGAGGAGGGCCTGCCGGGCTCCCTCACCCCCGGCCGCCGCCCCCGCACCACCCTGACGCCCTCGATCGCCCTGCGCGACGGCGTGCCCGTCATGGCGTTCGGCACGCCCGGCGGGGACCAGCAGGACCAGTGGCAGCTGCACTTCTTCCTCGCGGTCGCGCTGCGCGCCCGGGTGCGCGGCGGCCCCGACCTCCAGGGCGCGATCGACGCCCCGAACTGGCACAACGACAGCTTCCCCGGGTCCTTCTACCCGCGCGGCATGCGCCCGGGCAGCGTGACCGTGGAGTCCCGCACCGACCCGGCCGTCGTCGGGGAACTGCGGCGCCGCGGCCACGACGTGACCGTGGGCGGCCCCTGGTCGGAGGGCCGGCTGTGCGCGGTCGCCCGGGACCCGGAGACGGGCGTGTTGTCGTCGGCGGCGAACCCACGCGGGATGCAGGGGTACGCGGTGGGCCGGTGATCCGGCGGGCCGCTGTTCATCGCGATGCCACCCGGAGTGCACCCGGCGGGCGGACGTTGTCAGTGGCACGTGTTGTCATGGAGGGGTGATCGACAGCAACGAAACCATCGAAGAGTTTCTCTCAGAGCACGCCTCCGACGTCGAAGAGGCGATCCGCAAGGCCGCCGCCACCGAGATCATGCCCCGCTGGCGCAGGCTGGCAGCGCACGAGGTCGACCAGAAGAGCGGCCCGCACGACCTGGTGACCGACGCCGACCGCAAGGCCGAGCTGTACCTGACCGAGGCCCTGGCCGCCCTGCTGCCCGGTTCGGTCGTGGTCGGCGAGGAGGCGGTGCACGCCAACCCCGCGTCGTACGGAGCGATACGCGGCGACGCCCCGGTCTGGATCGTCGACCCGGTCGACGGGACGCGCCAGTTCGTGCGCGGCGAAGCGGGGTTCTGCACCCTGGTCGCGCTGGCCCACCGCGGCACCCCGCTCGCGTCCTGGACGTACGCGCCGGC
>NZ_JBEXSH010001509.1:0-1119 GCF_040613555.1 Streptomyces sp. NPDC006265 | reverse complement strand
CAACCCTGCACGCCTCGCGCTCATCACCCGTCAACGACACGGTCCCCGCAACCTCCAGAATGTCTGGGTGTTGCGGGGACCGTTAGAACCCGAGCGTCCGGGGAGGGGCCTCCTCATGTCCGTACGTCGCCGTCAGCACTTCTCCCTCAGGGAGTGCAGGTGCGCGCTGGAGCGACGGGCGAAGGTGAAGGACTCGGCCGGGTTGTCGTGCTCGGCCTGCCAGTGGTGGGCCATGCGGTGGCCGCGCAGCCGGGTCACGGCGGAGATGAAGCGCTGGTAGTCGATGTCGCCGTCGCCGACGTCGGTCATGTTGTAACCGTAGGGGTTCGACGGGTCGCTCTCGCCGTCCTTCACGTGGAAGAGCGGGTAGCGGTCGGGCTGCCGCAGGACGTAGTTCAGCGGCTCGAAGGGCGCGGGCGTGCCGTCGGGCCGCTGGGAGAAGCGGAACTGGCCCACGTACGCCCAGTAGATGTCCATCTCCAGGTGGACCAGGTCCGGATCGGTCTCCTTGAGCAGGATGTCGTAGAGGCGGACCTTGGGGTTGTCGGTGGCGAAGGAGAACTCCTCGGAATGGTTGTGCTGGTAGAACTTCATGCCGCGGGCCCTGGCCGCCGCGCCGTAGGTGTTGAAGTCCTCGGCGGCACGCTTCCAGGCGTCGACGGTCGAGCCGTAGCGGAACGGGCCGGAGGCCGTGCCGATGTGCTTGAGGCCGAGGGCCTGGGCGTCGTCGAGCACCTTGGCAAGGTTCTGGGCGAACGTGTAGGCGCCCGGGTCGTCGGAGTAGTAGCCGACGTGGCTGCCGATCGGGTTCAGGCCGTGGTTACGGGCCAGCCGCTTGAGCTGGGCGAGCGTGATGGGCCCGGCGGAGCCCTGGGTGTAACCGGCGAACTCGACCTCGTCGTAGCCGTACCGCTCCAGTTCGGCGAAAACGGGTCCGAAGCCCAGGGTGGAGACCTTGTCGCGCAGGCTGTAGAGCTGGATGCCGAGGCGGCCGGGCGGCAGGACGGGCCGGCCGCGGCCCTTGGCGGGGGCGGCCAGGACGTGTTCGGCCAAGGCGACCGTGTCGTCGGTGACGCGCTTGCACAGGTCGGTCTGGTTGAAAGTCCGGGCGAGGTTTCC
>NZ_JBEXSH010001508.1:0-1123 GCF_040613555.1 Streptomyces sp. NPDC006265 | reverse complement strand
GTGATACGGTTGTGAACACAACGGCGCGGGGTGGAGCAGCTCGGTAGCTCGCTGGGCTCATAACCCAGAGGTCGCAGGTTCAAATCCTGTCCCCGCTACTGAAGTCGCGATGTCCAAGCGGCAAAGCGACACCGAAGGCCCGGATTCCACAAAGGAATCCGGGCCTTCGTGATGTGTGAACGCATGTGCTGGCACCGGCTGTGGCCGCGCTGCCAGGGGGAGTTGGGCAATCTGTGTTTGACTTGTCTCCCTGTGGGCATGTCGACAAAACGCTGAAGTGACCTCACTGGCTGCGGTATACGAGGTGTACCCAGGTTGCAGGTGGTGCGACGATGGACGTTATGGGGGACAAGGCAACTCTGTTCGAGACAGGGCGTTTTGTGCAGCCTTCCAGCCTGGAGGACACCGAGACCCCGGACGAGACCGGGGAGATCGCCGACGAGGCGGCCGAGGAGCTGCGTCAGCGGCTGGCCGCCGAGGCCGGCGACGTCGAAGCGATGAGTGTCCTCGGGGCCATGCTGCTGCGCCGTGGCGATCTCGACGGTGCCGAGCCTCATCTGCGTGCCGCCACCGCCGCGGGCGACCGGGCGGCCGCGAACAACCTGGGAGTCCTCCTTCACCAGCGGGGGTACGCCGACGAGGCCGCCGGATGGTGGCGGATCGCCGCCGTCGCCGGATCCACGGCGGCCGCGCACGCCCTCGGCCGGCACCACCGCGAGCGCGGTGACGAACCCGCCGCCGAGTACTGGCTGCGCCAGTCCGCCGAGCAGGGGCACACGCTGGGCGCCTATGCGCTCGCCGACCTGCTGGAGCACCGCGGGGACGGCGTGGCCGAGCAGTGGATGCGGGTCGCGGCCGAGCGCGGTCACCGGGAGGCGGCGTACCGGCTGGCGCGGTCGCTGGACCGGAAGGCGGCGCGGGAAGCCGACGGTGACAACGGTGTCCAGGCGCCCCAGGATGCCGAGCAGTGGTACCGGCAGGCCGCCGCTCGCGGCCACCGGCGGGCCGCGCTGCACCTCGGAACGATCCTGGAGAGGCGCGGCGAGCTCAAGGAGGCCGGACGCTGGTACCTGACGTCCGCCAAGGACGGTGAGGCGCGGGCCGCCTGCGCCCTCGGCTTCCT
>NZ_JBEXSH010001507.1:0-1124 GCF_040613555.1 Streptomyces sp. NPDC006265 | reverse complement strand
GGCGGCGGCCGAACGGGGCGCAGGCGTACGTGCCCACGCAGTACGGCGGGGCGACACCGCACCGGGACTCCCACAGCGGCACGGGGACGGCCGCCACCGGCACCGGCCCCGTCGGCACCGGCTCGGGTTCGCACACCCGGACCCCGCTCCCGCCGCCGGCCGGCACCCCGGCCACCGGGACGTCCACGGCCGGTACTCCGCCCTACGGCCCCACCGGACCCACGACGGTCGGCCCGACGGGGACGGGCCCGCCGCCGACCGGTACGGGCAGACGCCGCAGGTTGCGCACCCTCGCCCTGGTCGTCGCGCTCGCGGCCATCATCGGCGGGGGCACGGCCGTGGTGCTCCAGCAGTGGCATCAGAACCGGCAGGGCGGATCCGGCTCGTCGGTCTCGACGACGGAGGGGCCGGGGGGATCGGTTCCGGCCAGCTGGACCCCCTACGACGACCCCGCGGGGTTCAGCCTCTACCTGCCGAGGGGCTGGAAGCGCACGCCGTACGGCCCGCAGGGCGAGCTCAAGCAGATCGACTACTCACCGGACGGCGGCCGGCACTTCGTCCGGATCGCCGTCGACACGTCACCGGACTTCGCCGACCCCTACGCCCACCAGCTCGACCTGGAGCAGCAGCTTCAGCGGCTGGTCGACTACAAGCGGGTCACGCTGGAGCGCAACGTCTACCGTGACCGGGAGGGCGCCCGGTGGGAGTACACCTGGACCGCCCAGCCCAAGGACACCACGTTCCCCGGCCCGCGCCGGGCCGTCGAGGAGACGTACGTCGCCCGCGACGGCACCGAGTACGCGCTCTACATGTCGGCCCCCGCCGCGGACTGGCCGACGGCGAGCAAGCAGTTCACCGCGCTGCTGCAGGGCTGGCAGGAGAAGACCTCCTGAGGCGAGGACACGCCTGATGGGGGGCTGTCTGTTTCGGCCACCGGCAGCTCGCCGCCCCGGAGTGGTTCCGTCCGTTGGGGCATGATTGCCGCATGGGGACCGAGGGGCACAACAGGCGTGTCATCGCGGGCCGTTACCGGCTCGAGGAGAAACTCGGGCGCGGCGGCATGGGTGTCGTCTGGCGGGCGACCGACCGGTTGCTCGGCCGGAGCGTGGCCGTCAAGGAGCTCC
>NZ_JBEXSH010001506.1:0-1127 GCF_040613555.1 Streptomyces sp. NPDC006265 | reverse complement strand
GCCGCGGCCGTCGCTGATGCGGTAGGTGCCCGCGCTGTGCCAGGCCATACGGACCCTCAGCGGGCCGTAGTTGCCGAAGTCGGCCGGCCACCAGTCCTGCGAGGTGGTGAGCACCTCGGCGATGTCGCGTTTCACGGCCGCGAGGTCGAGGGCCTGGAACGCCGCGGCGTAGTCGAAGTCCTCACCGAGGGGGTTGGCCACCTCGGGGTTCTTGGCGAGGATCTTCAGGTTGAGCCGCTCGGGCCACCACTGGCGGTTGCCACCGCCCTGGGTCGGGTGCAGAGCGCGGCCGTGGGCCACGGGGCAACCGCCTCCGGCCTCCTCCGACTTCGGGTCGGTGACGATCGCGTCGTGGTTCTCAGTCATGGAAATCCTTCCGGACGGGGTGGATCACGGTGCTCGGGGGGATCACGTGCTCGGGAACGCTCGGGTGGACCAGGTACTCGGGAACGCTCGAGGGGTCAGGTGCTCGGGAATGCTCGGGGAATCACGTGCTCAGGTACTGCGGGCGGTGGAGCAGGCGGGGCACAGGCCCCAGTAGATGACCTCGGCCTCGTCGACGGCGAAGCCGCGGTCGTCGGACGCGGTCAGGCAGGGGGCGTGACCGACCGCGCAGTCGACGTCGGCGACGGCTCCGCACGACCGGCACAGGAGGTGGTGGTGGTTGTCGCCGACCCGCCCCTCGTAGAGGGCCGGGCTGCCGGGTGGGTCGAGGCGGCGTATGAGTCCTGCCGCGGTGAGTGCGTGCAGCCCCTCGTAGACGGCCTGGACGGAGATGTGGCCCACTCGGCCGCGCACCTCGTAGGCGATCGCCTCGGCGCCGAGGTGGTCACCGTCCCGCACGGCCTCGAGCAGCGCGACGCGGGCGGCGGTCACCCTCAGGCCGGCGCCACGCAGCTCCTCGGCTGTGGTCGGGTTCCCGGATGCGGTCATGCGCCCAACCTAGCCACACAAACACGATCGGTTCAAGAAAACGAACGATTCAATTTTGGTGTCGTGCGTGGAGGCCTTGCGGGGCGGCCTACTTGCGGTATGTGAGCTCAGTCACACGGATCATGATTGCGCCCCGGCTGCCACCGGGCGTCGCGCACCGCCGTGTCGCTCGCCGGTCACGCGTCCGGTGAGGG
>NZ_JBEXSH010001505.1:0-1129 GCF_040613555.1 Streptomyces sp. NPDC006265 | reverse complement strand
CCGCTACTGAAGGCCGAGGGCCGGAATCCGAAAGGGTTCCGGCCCTCGGTGTATTCGGCGGCGTCATGCAGCATGGCAGCAGAGAGCCCCGGCACCCATCAGTGCCGGGGCTCTCGCGCGTTCGTGCGGGCTAGGCGGCTGCGCAGTTCGGACAGACGCCGCGGTAGGTCACCTCGACGTCCGAGACCGTGAAGCCGAAGCGCTCGGTGTCGGGGAGGTCCGCCAGCGGGTTGCCGACCGGGTGGACGTCCCGGATCGCGCCGCACTGGGCGCACACCAGGTGGTGGTGCGGCTGGTGGGCGTTCGGGTCGTACCGCTTGGCGCGCTGGTCCGTGGAGACCTCCAGCACCTCGCCGAGGGTCACGAGCTCACCCAGCGTGTTGTACACGGTCGCCCGGGAGATCTCGGGCAGCTTGGCGACGGCCCGGGCATGGACCTCGTCGGCCGTCAGATGGACGTGTTCGCCGTCGAGGACCTCGGCCACGACGCGCCGCTGCGCGGTCATTCGCCATCCGCGTCCGCGCAGGCGTTCCAGAAGGTCACTCATGGCCACCAGCCTAACAGCTAAGGGGACCAGGTCCCGAACAGGTGTGAGTTTAGAGTCTCACTTGCTTTAGATATTGTCTATTGTGGGATCGGGAACGGCTTTGGCCGGTGCGCAGGACTGGTCAGGAATGGTGCAGGAGGCGCATATGCCCCAGGGACCGCTTACGACGGAGGCCGGGGCCCCGGTCGCCGACAACCAGAACGGCGAGACCACGGGCGTCGGCGGTCCGGTGCCCGTCCAGGACCAGCTCCTGTTGGAGAGGCTGGCCCACTTCAACCGTGAGCGCATCCCGGAGCGCGTGGTGCACGCCCGCGGTGCCGGTGCCTGATCGCGAATCTGGCGGGCTTCATCGCCAAGGTCTCGCGCGACGACATCGTCGAGCGGGCGATCGACAACTTCCGTCGGGCCGACGGAGACTCCGGCAAGCGGCTGGAGGTCGCGGTCCAGGCCCTGCGCGGCTGAAACTCCAGCGCTGGACCGCTCGCGGTGGCGGACGGGCCGGGCCGCCTCCGGGGGTCCGGCTGGAATGGTGTACGCCCTTGGTGCGGCGGTCTGCTTCGGCACGGCGACGGTGCTGCTGGC
>NZ_JBEXSH010001504.1:0-1135 GCF_040613555.1 Streptomyces sp. NPDC006265 | reverse complement strand
GGAGAAGTGCCGTACGACGGCGAGGTCGTGGGCGATGAACACGAAGGCGATGCCGAACTCCCGCTGGAGGTCCTGGAGCAGGTCGCTGTACGTGGGGTCGCTGGTCTCGGGCGGTTCGCTGGGCGAGCCGCTGCTGCGCAGCCAGGGCCGGGCCGAGAAGGACCGGCTGACGACCCCCAGCTGGGACTCGGACGACGGCCTGTGGGTGGCCGACCGCGACCCCGACCATCCCCGGCTGCTCCTCTTCGAGGAGGGCAAGGGCGATCCGGTGGAGGTGCGGATGCCCCACCTGGACGGACGGATCCAGTCCGTGCGGGTGGCCGCCGACGGGGTGCGCATCGCGCTCGTCGTGGAGAAGGGCGGCAAGAAGACCCTGCTCATCGGGCTGATCGAGCGGGACGGCAAGGCGGGTGGGAAGCCGGCCGTCAGCGTGGTCGAACTGCGCTCCGCGACGCCGGGGTTGGAGCAGGTCACCACCATGTCGTGGGCCGGGGACAGCCGGCTCGTGGTGGTCGGGCGCGAGCACGGGGGCGTCGAGCAGATGCGCTACGTCCAGGTCGACGGCTCCAGGCCGGACGTGCCGGCGCCCGCGGCCCTGACGGGCGTCAAGGAGGTCACGGCCGCCGACGACGACCAGCTGCCGCTGGTGGCGTACTCGGTGGACGGCATCGTCCGCCTGCCGTCGGGCGAGCAGTGGCAGAAGGTGACGGAGGGGACGGCGCCGGTCTATCCGGGGTGAGGTGTGGGCGCCCCGGTGGCAGGTGAGACCGGGGTGTGCCGGGTGCGGGTGGCCGCTCCTGCCGAGTTCGACTCGGGAGGGGCGGCCCTTGGCGTTGCGGGGGCGTACACGGGGGCTGCTGCCCGTGTCTCCTGCGAGGGTCGCTCGTGTGGGGACGCGCTGGTGACGGGGCGCTGGGTTGTCCACAGGCGGTTGTCCACGGTTGTCCACAGGGGTGGCCGGGTCGGGCCCGTGTTGCCACAGTGGTGGCCATGCGGCGGTGGTGGCAGGACCTCACCGACCTGGTGCTGCCGGGCGAGTGCGGAGGCTGTGGAGTGCCTCGTACGGTGCTGTGCGCGCGGTGCCGTGCGGTGCTGTGCGGAGCAGCGGTGCACCGGGTGCGGCCGGTACCGGAGC
>NZ_JBEXSH010001503.1:0-1144 GCF_040613555.1 Streptomyces sp. NPDC006265 | reverse complement strand
GCTCGAACACCTCCGGGAGATCCTCCACCAGACTCGGCACATCCGCGAAACGGCGGTTCGCCACGCGGCTGTTGAGCCGGGGGCGCAGATCCGCGCGCCGGTCCAGTTCGCGATAGGTGACCCGGGCGTCGCCGCTCTCGACCGCCACCGCCTCGGGAGTCCTGCGCACCTGATCCTCGAACATGTGGTGGAGGAACGTGTCCGTCGGGTACGGACCGCAGCGGGCCCGCGACCAGGACTCGATCTGCCGCCGCTCTTCCTCGGGGAGAACCTGGAGGCCCGAGAGGTGCTTCGTCGGCGCGGCGACCGCGTCGGCGGCGAGCGTGCGGAAGTGGTCGAGGATCCGCCACGCCCTGTCCTCGACGAAGAGGTCGGTGTTGTACTCCAGCGCCACCCGGTAGGTGGTTTCGGTCTCGGTCACCGAGAACACCAGGTCGAACTTGGCGGCGTTGCGGTCCAGGTCGACGTCGGTGACGGTGAGGCCGGGCAGCTGCGGCGACGGCAGCTCCTGCTGGAAGGCGAGCATCACCCGGAACAGCGACTGCAGCCCGGAGCGGTCCGTGGCCACGGCGTTCACCACCCGCTCGAACGGGACGTCCTGGTGCGCGTACGCTCCCAGCGTCCGCTCGCGTACGCCACCGAGCAGTTCCAGCACCGTCGGGTCGCCGGACAGGTCGCAGCGTACGGCGAGGGTGTTCAGGAAGTAGCCGAGCATGCCTTCCAGTTCGGGCAGGTCCCGGTTGGCGCTGGGGGTTCCCACCACGATGTCCGTCTGGCCGCTGTACCGGTGCAGCAGCGCGGCGACGAGGGTCAGCACGGTCATGAACGGCGTGGCGTCGTTCTGCCGGGCCAGTTCCCGGATGCGGCGCGAGACGGCCCGTGGCAGCTCCACCGCGACGGTCGCGCCCCGGCCGCTCGGGGAGCCCTGCGGGGTGAGGTCCGTGGGCAAGTCGAGCACGGGGAGGGGGCCGCGCAGGCACTCCTTCCAGTACTCGAGTTGCGCGTCGAACGCGGCCTCGCCGACCGTGCGGCGCTGCCAGGCCGCGAAGTCGGCGTACTGCAGGGCCGGCGGTTCGGCCGGCGGGACGGTGCCCTTGGCGGCCGTCGCGTACAGCTCCAGCAGCTCCGCCACCGCGAGCTCGAA
>NZ_JBEXSH010001502.1:0-1145 GCF_040613555.1 Streptomyces sp. NPDC006265 | reverse complement strand
CTCTTCCACGCGCCGCCGAACGACAGCACGGCGAAGGCGGCGGCCGGGAAGCCGCGGCGGGCCATGCGCTCCCGGGCCTCGTCCTCGCCCGAGCCGGCCAGCACCTCGGCGAGGCCCTGGATCCCCGGGTTGTGCCCGATCATGAGGACGTTCCGCGCGTCCTCGGAGGTCTCGTTGAGCAGGGCGATCAGCTCGCCCGGCGAGGCCTCGTAGATCCGCTCCTCGTAGACGGTTTTCGGCCGCTGCGGGAACTCCTGGACGGCGAGCTTCCAGGTCTCCCGGGTCCGGAGCGCGGTGGAGCACAGGGCCAGGTCGAAGGCGATACCGGTGTCGGTCAGCCTGCGCCCGGCCTCCGCCGCATCCATTCGGCCCCGGTCGGCGAGCGGACGCTCGTGATCCGTGACCTGTGGCCAGTCGGCTTTCGCATGGCGGAAGAGGACAATCCTGCGGGGTTCTGCGACGCTCATGAGATCCAGCTTCGCATGAAACACGCCACGGGGCTCAGGGAGTTGACCACGGGCTTCGGCCGTGATCAGCGGGCCATGAGCTGCTGTACACGCTCGAAGAGCTGGGTGATCGCGGGGTCGCCGGTGGCCGCGTGGGCGTCGGACGGGTTCAGGAGCAGGGCGAGCAGGGCGGCGAAGGCGAGCACGGGCAGGGCGAGAGCCCACCAGGGCAGCCGGCCGGCGGCACCGGCCCGGGTCGCCGGGTGGGGCCGCGTGGTCGTAGGGGCCGACATGGATGCCTCCGCTCTCCGAGTGCTCGGTGACCGTCTCGCGGTCACACACTTGAAGCTACGGAATCCTCGGCTGCCAGCCCATCCGGTGATCCACCCACTTGACCCTGACCCTCACCCCCTAGGGGACAGGGGGCTAACCCCACCACGGGCCGCGTACGCGGGGGTCATGGCGAGGCGATGGTCGCGATGACGGCGATGACGATGAAGATCGCGAAGAAGGCGCCGAAGACGAGCAGCATCTTCTTCTGACCGTGCTGGGGGTTCGGGTCGAGCACTGGCATGGGGCAAGTCTCCCACCCCCCGTGCCCGCCGGGCGCCCCGGGGTGACTCCCGTCCCCCGGGGCGAGGCTCAGCGGGCGGCCTCGTCCTCCACCGTGCGGTCGCGGCCGGCCACGAACCCGACGAC
>NZ_JBEXSH010001501.1:0-1146 GCF_040613555.1 Streptomyces sp. NPDC006265 | reverse complement strand
TTCCAGCTGCGCGACGACCTCCTCGGCGCGTTCGGCGACCCGGCGCTGACCGGCAAACCGGCCGACGAGGACCTGCGCTCCCGCAAGCTCACCCCTCTCCTCGCCGTCGCCGTCCGGCTCGCGGAGGCCACGGGCGACCGGGACGCCGCCGCCGTGCTCGCCCCCGACGCGGACGCCCGGCCGGGGCACACCGTCGAGCGGATGCGGGCGGCGCTGGAGCGGACGGGCGCCCGGGCCGAGGTGGAGGCGAGGATCGCCGGCCTGGCGGCCTCCGGGCTGCGGCATTTCGAGGCGACCGGCGCCGCCCCGGGCGTACGGCGGGAGTTCGCCGCCCTGGTCGAGCGGGCCTCGGGCGTCGCCCCGCGGCAGGCGGAGGAGCTCGTATGAGGACGGTGACGGGGCCGACGGACCATGTCGTCGTGGTGGGCGCCGGCCTGTCCGGGCTGGCGTGCGCGCTGCATCTGCTGGGCGCCGGCCGCCGGGTCACGCTCGTCGAACGGGACGAGGGCCCGGGCGGGAGAGCCGGGCGGGCACGGCTCGGCGACTATCTGGTGGACACCGGGCCCACCGTGCTGACGATGCCCCAGCTGGCCGACGAGGCGTTCGCGGCCGTCGGCGAGAGCCTCGACCGGCACGTCGAGCTGGTGGCCCTGCACCCCGCCTACCGGGCGGGCTTCGCGGACGGGACCACGCTCGACGTGCACACCGACGGCGACGCCATGGAGGCGGAGGTGCGGCGCTTCGCCGGACCGGCGGAGGCGGCGGGCTACCGCAGGCTGCGGGAGTGGCTGGAGCGGCTGTACCGGGCGCAGATGCGCCGCTTCATCGACACCAACTTCGACTCGCCGTTCCAGCTGGCGCACCCGGACCTGGCCCGGCTGGCGGCGCTCGGCGGCTTCGGGCGCCTCGACGGCGCGATCGGCCGCTACCTCTCCGACGCCCGCCTGCGCCGCGTCTTCTCCTTCCAGGCCCTGTACGCCGGGGTGGCACCGGCCCGGGCGCTGGCGGCCTACGCGGTGATCGCCTACATGGACACCGTGGCCGGCGTCTGGTTCCCCAAGGGCCCGGCTCGGCCCGTACTCATGACTGCCCCTCTCACGCGCCCGGGACGCACCGGTTCCGATGGCAGAGAGCCTCATCCCGTTC
>NZ_JBEXSH010001500.1:0-1147 GCF_040613555.1 Streptomyces sp. NPDC006265 | reverse complement strand
CTCCCACCTGCGGGCCTGGCCGGTGAGGGCGAGCATCGGCATCCAGGCCAGCAGCTCCAGGGCAATCTGGACGATCTCCAGCCAGATCTGGTTCTGCGCGGCGTCGTGCAGGGGGAGATTGCGCAGGCCGGTGGCGCGGGCGGCGCGGATGCGGTCCTCTGCGCGGGCCCGCTGCCGGTGCCGCAGCTCCAGTTCGGCGATCGGGGTGTTCTTGGTGTTGGTGGCGAAGCAGGTCAGGCGCATGCCGTCGGCGTCGGTGAGACGCAACTGGGCGCCGGGGTGCGGCCGTTCCTTCCGCACGATCAGCCGCATCCCCTTGGGCCAGCCCTTGAGGCAGTCGCCCTCGATCTCGGCCACCCAGGCGCCGTCGCGGACTTCGCCGTCGGGCTCGACGGCCGGCGTCCAGGCCGAGGCCGGGACCTTCAGGACCGCGTGGTGGATGGCATCGGTGATGGTCATGCCGACCGAGTAGGACAGCCACCGGCCTCGGGCGGACAGCCAGTCGACGAACTCGTGGGTGCCCCCGCGGAGTCGGTACGGATCAGCGTCCGCCGTCCGCGCCGGTACTTCTTCGGCAGCTGTGCCAGGGCGAGCCGGGCGGCTTCGATGTGGTCGGCGGCGGTGTTGCTGCCCGCGTTCCCGGGCCGCAGCAGGGCGGCCACCGGCTCCCCGGACCCGTCCCGGCCGTGGTCGACGAACCCCATCAGCGGATGGTGCCCGAAGGTCTTCTTCCGGGTCGCGGCCGCGTCCTGCTTCTCGGAATGCGCGATGACCAGCACCCCGTCCAGGTCCACGACCACCTGCCCGGCCGCGTCCGGCGCCGCCTCCCCGGCCAACGTTCACACGTATTCGCGGACTTGAGCGCGGGCCTGGCGCAGTGCGGTCAGCGCACGCTTCCCGCCCGCTGCCAGCGTGTCGATCAGCCGGGAGACCGTCGGATCAGAGGCCACCGGCCCGAACACCGCCGGCTCGGCCCGCAGCATGCCCACATCCGCCAGGCAGTCCCCACCCAGCGCGACCGCGAGCGCCACTTCCAGCAGGACCTTGCCCGAATCATGGATCGCCCGTGGCTTGCGCCACGGCGCCAGCGCCGCCGATATCGCCTGATCCAGACCGGTCTTGCGGACCGTCTCCACCAGCAGCACCC
>NZ_JBEXSH010001499.1:0-1149 GCF_040613555.1 Streptomyces sp. NPDC006265 | reverse complement strand
TCGGCATCTTCGGCATCCGGCCGTTCGACGACAACGTGCACCTGGTGTGCTCACCGCTCTACCACACGGCCGTCCTGCAGTTCGCCGGCGCGTCGCTGCACATCGGCCACCGGCTGGTCCTCATGGACAAATGGACGCCCGAGGAGATGCTCCGCCTCATCGACATCCACGGCTGCACCCACACCCATATGGTCCCCACCCAGTTCCACCGCCTGCTGGCCCTGCCCGGCGAGGTGAAGGACCGCTACGACGTCTCCTCCATGCGGCACGCCATCCACGGTGCCGCGCCCTGCCCCGACCACGTGAAGCGGGCCATGCTCGACTGGTGGGGACCCTGCGTGGAGGAGTACTACGCCGCCAGTGAGGGCGGCGGCGCCTTCGCCACCGCCGAGGACTGGCTGAAGAAGCCCGGCACCGTCGGCAAGGCCTGGCCCATCAGCGAGCTCGCGATCTTCGACGACGACGGCAACCGGCTGCCGCCCCGTGAACTCGGCACCGTCTACATGAAGATGAACACCGGCGGCTTCTCCTACCACAAGGACGAGGCCAAGACCCGCAAGAACCGCATCGGCGACTTCTTCACCGTCGGCGACCTCGGCCACCTCGACGAGGACGGCTATCTCTTCCTGCGCGACCGCAAGATCGACCTGATCATCTCCGGCGGGGTCAACATCTACCCGGCCGAGATCGAGTCGACCCTGCTCGCCCACCCTGCCGTCGCGGACGCCGCCGTCTTCGGCATCCCGCACGACGACTGGGGCGAGGAGGTCAAGGCGGTCGTGGAACCGGCCCCCGGACACCGGCCCGGACCCGCGCTCGCGGCCGACCTCCTCGACCACTGCGCCCACCGGCTCGCCGGATACAAGCGGCCCAGGACCGTCGACTTCATCGCCGAGATGCCCCGCGACCCCAACGGCAAGCTGTACAAGCGGCGGCTGCGGGAGCCGTACTGGGAGGGCCGGACGCGACCGGTGTGAGGCGGCGGCGCGGCTTTGGTCACGGCAGAGCGGGCCGGCGTCATCCTTTGGTCGACCCTTGCCCGCCCTCCGGCCGATGCCCGCCCTCCGGCCGATGCCCGCCCTCCGGCCGATGCCCGCCCTCCGGCCGATGCCCGCCCTCCGGCCGATGCCCGCCCTCCGGCCGATGCCC
>NZ_JBEXSH010001498.1:0-1150 GCF_040613555.1 Streptomyces sp. NPDC006265 | reverse complement strand
CACGAGCATCGACCGCCGCTACGCCGTCGGCGGCTTTCCCGGGCTGACCGTCATCAGCAACATCGTCGAGGACGGCGAGTACGTCGGCATCTACGACGGGGACGACGAGGAGGAATGGCACGCCGACAACAGCTTCAAGCCACAGCTGACCGCCGTGACGCTGCTGTACTCGGTCATCACCCCCGAGGAAGGCGGCGAGACCCGCTTCGCCGACGCGACCCGCGCCTACACCGGCCTCCCCCCGGCGGCACGGCAGCGGATCGAGAAGATGCGCGCGGTGCACTCCATCCAGCAGCTCGGCGCGTTGCAGAGCCAGGCCAGCGGCGGGCAGTCGTCGGCCGCGGCCGGGAGCCTCGCCAGCCAGCCAGAGGTCGAGCACCCGCTCGTCCTGACCCATCCGGTCACCGGAGCCCGCTCACTGCTGCTCGGCTCCATGGTGATCCGCTGCGTTACCGGACTCTCCGATCAGGACAGCCGCGCCCTGATCGACGACCTGCTGGAGCACACGACCAGAGCGCCGTACCTCTACAGCCATCGCTGGAGTCAGGGCGACCTGGTCGTGTGGGACAACCTCGCCACCCTCCACACCGCATCCCCGTGCGACAGCTCCCGCCACCCCCGCCTGCTGTATCGCGCTGCCGTTCGACAGCATGCCGCTTCCCGTGGCTCCGAGGGATGACCGGCGGCGAGAACACGCTGTCTGCGCTCGTCGCCAGCCCTAGTGTTTGCCCATGACCGCGAAGGCCGTGAAGGTGCCCCTGAAGGAAACCGCCCTCAACCTCGAGCGCATCACCCAGATCGGACGCCAAGTGCACGGCGTGTGCCCAGACTTCGACGCCGGCGCCTTCGTACAGGACGTGATGTCCGACCTGCCCGCACTGGAGCTCAAAGACCGGATTTCTCGGACCAGCCAGGCACTGCACACCCACCTTCCGGTCACCGGCACCCAAGCCCTCGACGTCCTGCTGCGCTCGCTGCCGCCGACGACCGAAGCCGCCGGCATCACGAACGACTTCGGGTGGCACACCTACTCCCCGCACTCCGACTTCGTCGCGCGCTACCTGCGCACCGGCGAGTACCTGGACCAAGCCCTCGACGCCCTCGCGCGCTTCACCCGGTACTTCTCGGCAGAGGTCGCCGTGCGGGACTT
>NZ_JBEXSH010001497.1:0-1153 GCF_040613555.1 Streptomyces sp. NPDC006265 | reverse complement strand
GAAGCCGCCGGTGATCTCTTCGGTCATGCCGCCGTGCATCTCGGTGACCTCGGCGCCGCGCCAGCCGGGCCCGCCCCAGTAGTCGAAGACCACGGCGTCGGGCGGGCGTCGTGTGCGTAGTGCTTGAGGAGCGCGCGGCGCAGCCTGGTCCACCGGCCTTCGGTGTACATGCAAGGGTGGACGTCGCCGACGGGCTTGCCTTTGCGGCCCCAGCCGCATCCCTGGCAGTAGCGCTGGCCCCGGTCGTTGTAGGCGGGGCAGACCGGGTTCCCGCAGCGCCACAGGTAGCCGGCCTGGCAGGCGAGTTCGTGGATGAGCTGCGTCTGGGTCTCGTCGGCCTTGGCGACGAGCCGGGCTATGACGGTGCGGACGACTTCGGCTTCGGACATGGGAGTTCTCCGGAAGGGGGCATGGGGGAGCGGCTGTGCGGCTCCAAGTGGTGTGGGTCGGAGGGAGCGGCGCCCTCAACACGAACAATATTACATATTGAAATGCGAATACCCAACATCACGAGGGTGGGTCGGGAGTTCGTGCAGTCCCGCCCTCAGGGGAAGCAGGTCACCAGCACGCGGGCCCGCCACTCCGCACGCCACGCGTGGGCGGGCCGGGGCCTGGGCGTGCTCATCCCGAGCGGGGGAGCGCGGAGCCGGTGGAGAGGATCCTCAGTCGAAGCCCCACGCTGCGCACCGCACACCGGGTGGGGACATCAGCCGATTCCGGTGGTCATGAGAGAGGGACGACGCCGAGGTGGACGGTCCGCCCGCAGGGGAGGCATCCCTGCCCGTCCAGTCCGCTGGCGGTGCGCCGGGTCCGGATGTGCTCCAGCCCTGCGCCGGCGGCAGCGGCGACGCTCTCCACGTCGTCACTGCTCGCGGCTGTCGCCAGCAGCCGGACCGTGAAGTGCCGGCCGTCGTCCTCCACCCACAACTGCGCCCCTGGCAACCGTTCCTGGTCCAGTACGGCCGTCCACGGGACCAGTGTGCGCAGCAGCTCGGTGGCTGCCGCCGTCGACGTCAGCCGTCCTCCTGGCATGGCGCCACGCACCGGTGTGTCCACGGCGGCAACGAGGACCAGCTCCTCCAGGTCCACCGTCAGCACGTCCTCGTCGCGGTGGGTCGGGGGGTCGGCCGCCTCGCCGCACGCTGCTGCCAGC
>NZ_JBEXSH010001496.1:0-1153 GCF_040613555.1 Streptomyces sp. NPDC006265 | reverse complement strand
GAAGCCGATGTAGCAGACGGCGAGCAGCGGGCCGACGACGTGGCCGATGAGGTGCCCGGCGATCGCTGCGGCGGCGATCGCGACAAGGTCCCAGGCGACATCCCACAGACCGATCGTCGGGCGTCCGCAGAGCTTCTCCAGGTCCGTGATGAGCTGCTGGCCGAGGGCCTTGCGCACGGGGCCGGAGGCTCCGGTGCCGTTGCGGGTCCTGTTGGCGGCGGGGCTGCCCATCAGGTCCTCCAGTCGATGTGGTGCGGGGTGGGAATGTGCCGTGCTCCGGCGCGCCCACGGCTGGGCAGCGCACTGGCGGGCGCACCGTTGGCGGGCGCGCCGGAGGACGACGGAAGGGTGGTTCAGCCGCGGATCAGGCGGCGGTGAGAGCGCTGTCCGGGCGCATGCCGGACTTGAGGCCGGTGGCGTCGGGACGCATCCCGAGCTTCAGCTCCGGGGCGTCCGGGCGCATGCCGCTCTTGAGGTCAGTGGCGTCGGGGCGCATGCCGAGCTTGAGGGCGCCCGCGTCGGGACGCATGCCGAACTTCAGGTCGATGGCGTCCGGGCGCATCCCGGCCTTGAGGGCGCCCGCGTCGGGACGCATCCCGAGCTTCAGGTCGGTGGCGTCCGGGCGCATACCGGCCTTCAGGCCAGTGTCCGGGGTCATTGCGGCGGTAGCGGTCATGGAGGTTCTCCCTCTTCGGTCGCGGGTGACCCCGCGAGTCCGTGTGATCGGGCGATGGAGCTGCCGGGCCGCGGTCGGGTGAGTGCTGAACCGTCGGCTCGGACGTCATGGGCGCGAGCGCCCGCCGGTGGAAAGTCGCGCCGGAGCACGTCCGCCGCATCCGTGGATGAGCGTTGCGGTACGTGGTCGCGCTGGGCGCTTGGCCAGTCACGCTAGGGCTGCGCCGGAGGCAGCCGCAACGGCTATGGGCGTTGCGGCGGTTGCACGGGACCGTTGCGTGACCGTTGCGCGTCCATGCCACCTGAACTGCGGAAACGCCGAAGTCTCGTCCTGGAACAGTGGCGGATCGGGGCCGTCGGGCGCTGCGATGCCGGCAGAAGGGCTTCTGCTGCGCGCGTCGCCGCGGCTAGCTTGTGGGACCGCCGAGGAGCCGTGCACGAGGACGCCGTGGCGACCGGATTCCCTCCATCTGCCGTC
>NZ_JBEXSH010001495.1:0-1153 GCF_040613555.1 Streptomyces sp. NPDC006265 | reverse complement strand
GCGCCGCCGACGTCACCGCCCGGCCCGGAACCCCCCGGACCGCCGACGCCACGGGCCGTCCCGGCACCGCCGCCCGGCGGCCCCGGCTCCGGCCCGGACTCCTCGAAGGGCGTTTCGGGAACCGGGTCGTACCCGCAGAGCGCCTCTTCCGCCGCGCCCACCGCGAGGCCGGTCAGCATCACGCGGCCGTCGTCGCAGACGAGCACCGTCCGCGAGGTGATGTTCCGGTGCACCCAGCCGTGCGCGTGCAGCACCCGAAGGGCCATCAGGACGTCGGAGGCCACCTCGGCCGCGCGGTACGGCGTCAGCGGCTTCTCGGCGAGCAGGGCGGCCAGCGGGCGCGCGGCCACCAGCTCACTGACGATCCACAGCGAACCGCCCTCGGCGAACACGTCGAAGACCTGGTCGAGTCGGGGGTGGTCGGGAATGGCCGCTGCGGCCTGCGCCGCCTCCACCGCACGTCGCACCACCGGATCCGCGGGCCGTCGGGTACCGGCACGGGTGCCCGCCCGGCCGCCGGACCGCCGGGCACCACCGTCACGTGCCGTGAAACCGTCGGGCAGCCCCTCCGCGTCGAGGACCTCCGCCTCGACGACCTCGGGCAACGGCACCTGCCGGACCAGGACTTCCTGTCCGCTGTAGGTGTCGAAGGCCCGGGTCTCGGTCAGTTCGTACTCGTCGGACGGCGGCAGTGGCAGGCGGTAGCGGTCGGCCAGCACCCGACCCGCGTAGTCGTCCACGTTGCCTCCCCCGGCAGCCCGGTCGGTCACATCCGTTCGCCCCGCGGTCCGCTTCGGCTGCGCACGGTCCGCAAACATTTACGATACGTGCCGCAGGCAACCCGCAATGCGGGGATGCCAGATCTCACTCCCCAATCCCGGGGCGCCCCATGCTCAGGACTTGGGTTCGAAGGTCTGCGTGAGCGTCCGCCACGTCTCCTTGCGCAAGTCGCCGCCCCAGCCTGCCGCCTTGGCCGTGTACATGAGCGCGTACCCGTACGTGCCGTCGACCACGAAACCCCGGTCGATGGTCCGGTACTTGGTGCCGCCCTCCGTATAGGTGAACTCCCAGTCGGCGGTGTTCCAGCCGCGGTAGTCCACCTTCTCAATACGGATCTTCTTGTACTGCGCGCGCACCATGTAGCGCTCCTGGT
>NZ_JBEXSH010001494.1:0-1156 GCF_040613555.1 Streptomyces sp. NPDC006265 | reverse complement strand
GACCGGGCGGGACGCACCCCCCGGAGGGGTCCATGGACCCGGACGGGGCACACTGGATCAGGACGCGAGCCCGTACCGGGCATCGCGCGGAGCGAGCCGGTACGCCGACGCGCACTAGGGGGCGGGTGGCATGGGAGAGCCGGAGTTCAGGGCCACGGGCGTGCGGATCGGGAAGCGGCTGCGGTCGCTCACCCGGGCCGGGCAGGTCCGGATCAGTGACGGCCGGCTCGAGCTGCTGACCAGCTACGGCAGCGAGATCGACAGCGCTCCGGTGCAGGCCGTGCGCGCCTCCAAGCCCTGGTTCGGCCACGATGACCGGGCCACGGCGGATCTCAACGGCAAGCGGTACCTGCTCACCCTGGGCGACCACGACCCCGCTCCGGGAGAGCCGGGCCCGCCGGCCGCGCGGCGCTTCATCGAAGCCGTGCGCCGGGCAGCGGGGCGCGGCGACTGAGATGTCCGCGAGTTGCGGTACCTCATCCCCTGCGCCACTCTGGTCTCACGTCACTCTGGGTTTACCGGCGATAACGCTGCGAACCAGCCCGCCGGCCACGACAGCAGGCGGCAGTGTCACGCAGGCGCCCTGCTGGATCCGAATCCCGTGTTCTTCCGGACCTCACGTCGGGGAGTCGCAGCCGTGATCAGCTACCCAAGCAGGCACTGCACGGTGGAGCTCCAAGCCCTGCCGTCGCGGATCGGCCAGGTCCGCAGAATCGTATCTGCGCAGTTGCGCTACTGGCATCTCGACCCCCTGATCGACCGGGCCTCGCTCGGCGTGACGGAGCTGTTGTCCAACGTGCACCGGCATGCCCAGCCGGACAAGACGTGCACCGTGGAGATAGAGCTGCTGCTCGACCGGCTCACGGTCTCGGTGCGCGACGGGGATCCGCGGATGCCCGTGATCGACGAGGCCGAGCCGCTGGCGACCTGCGGGCGTGGGCTCGCGATGGTGGCCGCCATGAGCGAGAGCTGGGGCGTCCGGCCGGACGGCGAGTCCGGCAAGGTCGTGTGGTTCACCCTGCCGACGTCCGCTCCCGTGGTGACGTCGCCGTCGCTCCGCTCGCGGCGCACGGTCCAGGAGAAGCCGGCGCGCCGGTTCGCCGATGTCGGGGCCTCCACCGACGGGCTCCGACCCGACCATGCTCCCGCCCGGTCC
>NZ_JBEXSH010001493.1:0-1159 GCF_040613555.1 Streptomyces sp. NPDC006265 | reverse complement strand
GGCAGGCAGCCGGCCGCACGTACCGTCTTGGGTATGAGCCCCACTCCCCCCGCACGCCGCCTGCGCCTCGGCCCAGCGAGTTCGCCGAGCAGGCGGCGCTGCTCCGGGTCGGCGAGGCGGGCTCTGCGCAGCGGGTTGACGCGCAGGAACCACTGGGGTTCGGGGCTGGTCATCGCGGGGCTCCCGTCGGTTCCGTGGCGGTGAGGCGCTCCCGCCAGCTGCTGCCGAGCACCTCGTCGACGGTCTCGGCGAGCGCGAAGCACATGTAGTAGCGCTGCATCGGTGAGACCGTGAGCAGGGGCAGCTGCTGGTAGAAGAGGTTCGTCAGCAGGCGGTAGGCGGCGAAGAACGGGGACGGGGTGCTGATCGCCCCCGAGCCGTGCACGGTCCGGTGGAAGTCGGTGTCCGGCTGCTCGCCGCGCGGCACCAGCGTCTCCGCGCCGGGCGGGCCCATCCGGCTGCGGTCGACGCCGTCGGTGACGGAGTCGAGCAGGTCCGGGGTGAGGGCGCCCGTGGCGACCGCGTGGTCCAGGACCCCGGCGCCGTAGGCGAACGCCGTGCGCCACTGGGCCGCCGCCGGGGACACCGCGCCGTTCAGGCGCTGTTCCACGACCTCCCGGATGCGGGGTCCCTCCTTGGCGAGGCGCTCCCGGAAGACCGGGTGCATGTCCTTGCGGGGAGCCGCCCAGGCGAGGAAGGCCTCCACGTGCGAGCGGGGCGAGAACACCCCGTAGGCCGGCCCCAGCGCATGGGTGTCGACGAGGGCGGCGAACGCCTCCGCGAGTCGGACCGTGCCGCTGCCCGGCTCCTCGGCCATCCCCTCGATCATCGTCAGCACCGGCGTCGCGAGGGCGCCGTACACGACCGTGCGCAGGGCGTCGAGGCGCGGCTCCCTGGAGCGCAGCGCGGGATCGCCGGGTGCGACGCGCAGCACCGCGCCGTGCTCGCGCAGCGGCAGGTACGGCGGCTCCACCGCTTCGAGGCGGCCGAACTCGCGGGCCTGGTCCAGGTACACCTCCTCGGTCAGTGCCCGGGCCGGGTCGAGGGGGCCGGCGTCCAGCCCTGCCTCGATCGCCGCCGAGGCCCGCATCCGCGACGCCGTGCCGATCGCCCGCGTGATCTACCTCGAGCCGGACATCTACAGCGAGCGGGAAGCTGC
>NZ_JBEXSH010001492.1:0-1166 GCF_040613555.1 Streptomyces sp. NPDC006265 | reverse complement strand
GGGTCCGCGGCATGGTTCCCGGCGCCGGTCCCGGGATCGGCCGGCCGAGCCGTGGCGTCGAGCATGCGGCCGGGCAGTCGAGCCGGCGGGTCGGCGACCGCGCTCACGGTGCCGCCGGGTCCCGTGACCGCCGCCGTTGCGGATCCACTGGTCCGGGCCGCGGGCGGGCCGCTCTTCGCGGCGGGGTCGGCATCACTCGTCGCGGCGGGTTCGGCGCCGCGGCCGTCCGTGGGGCGGATGATCTGGCGGCCGAACCGGCCGTACAACCGGGCCGTCCGGGGCGCGGCAGTCCTCGTCTCGGGCGGACGCAGGGCCAGGGCCACCGCCACCGACGCGCCGACGGGCACGAGTGCCAGCAGGGTCAGGGCGCCCGGCAGCGGCAGGGGGTGCTCCGCGGCGAGGGCCTCGGCGGCGGCGCCGTCGAAGGGCATGCCCGTCAGGTCGCCCCGCAGGTGCAGGAAGACGAGCAGGGCCAGCATCGCGCCCAGCGTGCAGGACAGGGCCGTCGTCGTCGCCGAGACGGCCATCATGCGCACCGGGCCGAGGCCGATCGCCGAGAGGCCCGCGCGGGGCCTGGTACCCGGGTCGGTACGGGCCACGGCGACCGCGAAGTACACCGTGGCGGCCAGCGGGGCCGCGCACCAGGCCAGCCGCAGCAGGGCGGTGCCGGGGGAGCCGGGGTGGCCCAGCGCCCAGCCCAGGGCGCAGAGCAGCAGGAAGGCCGTGCCCGCCGAGGCCGTCGCGACCATCAGGCGGCGCAGCTGGACGGCGGGGTGGGCACCGCGGGTCAGACGGAGAGCGAGCACGCGGCCCGGCCTTCCGGCTCGCGGGGCTCGGCGACCGGCGGCAGGTGCACCGTCTGCACGCGCCGCCCGTCGAGCAGGGACACCGTGCGGTCGGCGAGGGCCGCGGTCTCCGCGTCATGGGTGGCCAGGACGACGGTGATGCGGTGGGAGCGGGCCGCGGTGGTGAGGGTGCGCAGCACATGGGTGCGGTCGGCGCGGTGCAGGGGTGCCGTGGGCTCGTCGGCGAACAGGACCGACGGCGCGGGGGCGAGGGCGCGGGCGATGCAGACCCGCTGCCGCTCGGCCTGCACCAGCTGGTGCGGCCGTTTGCGGGCGCTGTCGCCGACGTCCAGGCGCTCCAGCCACTCCAGGGCCGCGGTC
>NZ_JBEXSH010001491.1:0-1171 GCF_040613555.1 Streptomyces sp. NPDC006265 | reverse complement strand
CGCACCGCGTGTGGCGGTGCGAGCCGGCGAACCGGGGTGCATCATGCCCCGGGGTGCGCACCGCCCGCCGGGGGGCCGCCCGCCGGCGGACCCACCGGCGGGGCGCCCGCGGGCGGGCCCCAGGCGGGCGTGGGGTTGAGGCCCGGCGTCGGCGCGGACCTCGCGTGGTCGGCCTGCACCGGCGGCAGTCCTTGGGGGAAGCCGAAGCTGACGGGCACCACGACTTGGTCCACCGCCGTGGCCAGTCCCTCCCGGCACGCCGCGTGCACCGCCTCACGCATGGCCCTCACGCCCTCGGTCCGCATCATGATCCGCTCGGGACTCAGGCGGCCCATGATGGACGCGAACAGGTCGGACACGAACCCGCCGATCAGGGCGTACCCGCGGCGCGAGCGCCACATCTGCCACCCCAGGTAGAGGCTCGTACCGTACGAGAACACCGAGACGTAGACCTGGCACTGGCCCTCCGAGAGCACCAGGCGATTGCGGACCTGGTCCCGGCCCAGTCCGGCGGCGATGACCCGCTCAGCGCGGTCGACGGGGATGTGACGACGATCGAGGGTGCCCCTGATGGAGACGTACGCCGAGTCGAGGGATCCGCTCCGGTCCGCCAGCAGGACCCGCCATTCGGCGATCGGTTCGACCAGGCGCATCCCGAGCAGAGTCACCCAGAAGGCGATGCCCGAGGCGATGTACGCCAGCCCGACCATGACGGCGAACCCCTCGCCACTGCCTCCGACAAGAAGGATCAGCCCGAAGAAGACGAGCGGCAGGAACGCCAGGAACGAGGCGAGGAGGGCGTAGACGAACAGCTGGAGCAGCTGCCGCCAGCTGACCGAGTCGTCGAGGGAGGTCTCGACCGGCATGTGCTTCAGGTTCTTGTCGAGATACGCGGCGTTGGCGTCACCGCCTCTCCATCCCGGCAGGCTGGTGTATCCGTTGTCGTTCATGTGTCCCCCTAGGCGGTGCCGGATCCGTGGTGGCAAGAATTACCCACCGTAGACGGATGGTCACACGCCTTGGAAGGTCTCGAAACCGCGACAACCCAACTCCGCGGAACGAGTGCGGTTTTGAGCGGGCAGCGTTTAAGGTGGCCCGCTGACGACCCGGCTCGGCAGACCCGGGGCCGCCACCAGCGGGCGGTCCTGCACCCGGTGGCCCGACAGGCAAC
>NZ_JBEXSH010001490.1:0-1180 GCF_040613555.1 Streptomyces sp. NPDC006265 | reverse complement strand
GGCGGCCCTGCCCATCGCGCGCGCCCTGCGGGAGAAGGTCGACTGGGAGCGGGTACGGCGCGCGTGCGGGGACGAGCCCATGCCGGCGGCCTTCTGTTCCTGCCCTGGGCGGGCCTGCCGGACCGGCGCGGGCTCCCGGGCGCCACTCTCGCCGAGGAGCTGGACCAGCTCGACAAGCTGTCCGACGAGCAGTTCGTGGACGCGGCGCTGGAGTTCACCTGTGCCACCGGATACGGCGCATGCGGGCCGACGGCGCTGTCCGACCCGCACACGCGCCGCCGGGCGCTGGACCTGGCCGCCGCGCGCGGACCGCGGCAACTGCGCTTCGGGGAGCGGCTGCCGGCCGACCCGCCCCGGATCCGGGCGTGGCTGCGGCAGTTCCTCCGGGACTGCGACGAGGCGTTCTTCGCGGAGGCCTGGGCCCGGCTGCGCCACCAGCTCGCTGCCGACGCCCGGCACAAGACGGACCTCTTGCGGCGCAAGGGATTGGCGGAGGCGCTGGCCGCGGTGTCCCCGGCGGTCACGCTCGACGAGGCCGCCGGCCGGATCACCGTCGACAAGCTGGGCGACGGCCGTACGGCCCCGGGCGACGGCGGCCTGCTGCTCGTCCCGACCAGTCTGGGCTGGCCGCATCTGATGGTCCTGCACCGGTACGGCTGGCAGCCGGTGCTGCACTACCCGGTGGGCTCCCCGGAGCTCGCCGGGCCGCAGACCCTCGAGCAGCTGGCCATGCGGATGACCGCGCTGTCCCACCCGGTCCGGATGCGCATGTGCCGCCATCTCGCCCGCAGCGCGCACACCACCAGCGAGCCGGCGCAGGTGCACGGCATGACGGCCCCGGAGATATCCCGGCATCTGGCCGTGCTGAAGAAGGCGGGCCTGATCACCACCCGCCGCCGCGGGCGCTACGTCCTGCACCAGCTGGACGGGACGGTGGTGGCCCGGCTCGGCAGCGAGTTCCTGGAAGGGATCCTCAGGTAGCCGGCCCGCGCCGACGCGACGGCCGTGCGGCCGCCGGCCCGCCCGTGCGGGTCAGCCGTGCGGCCGGCCCGCCGGTACGGGGCGGCCGTGCCCGTGGGCCCGCGTGCACCGGTCAGTCGTGCGGCCGGCCCGCCCATACAGATCAGCCATGCCCGCCCGATCGCCAGAGCGTCGAGGAGGGAACGCGTGGCCGCGGGTG
>NZ_JBEXSH010001489.1:0-1180 GCF_040613555.1 Streptomyces sp. NPDC006265 | reverse complement strand
GTGGCCTCCCTCTTGACGCCTCGGCCGGAGTCCGGGTCGCTCAGGATGCGGACGATGGCGACGCGGTCGTCCTCGGCCTGGGCGAGGCGGTAGCCGGTCTCCAGGAACGCGCGCAGGGCCTCGGGGGTGTTGGTGTCGAGGGCCTCGGTGGCCTCCCTCTTGACGCCTCGGCCGGAGTCCGGGTCGCTCAGGATGCGGACGATGGCGACGCGGTCGTCCTCGGCCTGGGCGAGGCGGTAGCCCGTCTTCAGGAACTCCCGCATGTCCTCCACGGAGCCGTCGAGCGCCTCGTTGGCCTCGCGGGTGACCCCGCGGCCGCTGTCCTCGTCCGCCAGGATGCGTGCGATCGCGATACGGAGGCGGTGAGCAGCAGGGCGGGGGCCAGGGCGCAGGCCGCGACGAGCAGGGCACCGCGGGTGAGTCTCATGCGTGAACCTTCCTCCAGATCAAGGGAATCGAGAGCATGTTCGCATGTTCGGGTCGGGAAGACGGAGTATTTTCAGCGGTGTGTGACGACCGCGAACTGCCCTCGGCCCGCCGGGTGTTGACCGGAAAGCCGTCGGCGAACCGGCGGGGCGGATGCCCGGCCGGACGGACCTCGGTCCGTTGCGCCGGGTGCGGGCCGCGCCTCGGCTTCAGCTCGTCCGGGGCCGTGCTGTGCATGGGCACGACAGTGATGCTGTGCATCGTGGCTTCGGCTTCCTCCCCCGAAAGAAACTGCGTCCAGGGCAGGAGGGCGGATGCGGATACCCCAAGGGTTGGCAAAATCGGCGTGTCACTTCTTGCCGGGTGGTGCGTACTCCTCCAGGAAGTGGGCGATGCGGTCGGCGTAGACGCGTACGTCCGGGGGCACGCCCTTCGTCGCGTTCAGGGTGCGGTACGACGTGCGGTACGCGGAGGCGATCAGGACCTGCCGGTCGCCCGGCAGGTTCTCGTGCAGGCGCGGGGCGATCCAGCACAGGTAGCGGCCCATCGCCGGGATGGACTCGGCGGGCGGGAAGGGGGGCTGGGGGACCGTCTCGCCGGGGGTGCCGTCCTCGTTCATCCACCAGCGCAGAACGCGCGGGGTCCAGCGGGCGATGCCGTACTCGTTGTTGTCGGGGTCGGAGAGGTCCGGGTCGAAGTCGCTCTCCACCTTCAGCATGGCGGCGATCAGGACCGGAGTGACCTCCTTCTGGTC
>NZ_JBEXSH010001488.1:0-1184 GCF_040613555.1 Streptomyces sp. NPDC006265 | reverse complement strand
GGGCACGCGGTGGTGGAACTGGTTGGACAGTTCCCACACCCAGCTCTCGGTCATGACGTTCACCGCGTCCTTGACAAAAGGGCGAGGGCGGTGGGCACGGCCAGTGCCGCGCTCACCGCCTGGATACCGCCCCGGGGCCGTGCAGAACCCTCGCCGGTCAGGCCGCGCACCGCTCCCGCTCCTCACGCTCCAGCGCGCGTGCGTCCAGATCGCGGGACTCCAGCTCCTCGCGGAGCCGGGCGAGCGCCCGGTGCAGCGTGCTCTTGACCGTTCCGGCCGACATGCCGAGGGCGGCGGCCGTCTCCTCCGTGGACATCTGCTCCCAGTGTCGCAGCACCACGACACTGCGCTGCTTCGGGGCGAGCAGCTTCAGGATGTCCATCAGCAGGGCGCGGTCCGCGTGCTGCTCGGTGGCGTCGTCGACCGAGGCGTCCGGCAGCTGCTCGGTCGGGACCTCCTCCAGCTTCCGTGCCCGCCACCACTCCGTGCGGGTGTTGATCATCACCCGGCGCAGGTAGGCGTCCGCCAGCCGCTTGTCCTCGATGGTCTCCCACCGGCCGTACGTCCGTACCAGTGCGGTCTGCAGCAGGTCCTGCGCATCCGTCGGGTCCGGGACCAGGCGGCGGGCACTGCGCAGCAGCGCGTCCTGCCGGGTGCGGACGTACTCCTCGAACTCGAGCACCTCGCCCTGCGCCATGGTGAACCGCCTCCCGTTTCCCCGTTCGGGCCGGCTCCCCGCCGCCCGTGTACTGCCTGTGGTCTTCAGCCGTCCCGTGTCTTCCGGGAACGCATCTGAAGGTACGGAGGCGTTGTCACGGCGCTGTCCGAAGCAGCCTTCGGCCAGCGCTCGGCTGTCCGTCGGTTGTGTAACGGAAGCCCGAACAGGGTAGAGCGGTGGGGGCGTTGAGGCGGTTTCGGGGTGATTTGTCCACCCCGGCTCTGTGACGGACGGTGTCCCGCGACTGTGACCTGTCTGTACGTCAGGTCAGCGGCAGCCGGTACGAGCCGCCCGCCAGCGGCTCCACCAGACCGTCGGCGACGAGACCGTCCAGGGCGCGGGCCCGCTGCACCGGCTCGTGCCACACCCGGTCCAGCGCCGCCTGCGGAACGGCCCCGTGGGCCTCCCGCAGCACGGCGAGCAGCCGCCCGCGCACCTGCCGGTCGGTGCCCGCGTAGGTCTGGCC
>NZ_JBEXSH010001487.1:288-1190 GCF_040613555.1 Streptomyces sp. NPDC006265 | reverse complement strand
GACCCCGGCAGTTCGTCGAGGTGTACCGCGAGCCAGGCCATCCGGTGCGCGGCATCCGACAGTCGCAGCACGCTCAGGCTCAGGCTGTCCCGGTCGTCCGGGTCCTGCACGACCAGCTGCACGGCGGTCCGCAGCCGGGTCAGCCCCTTGCGGTCGTACGCCACCGGCCGCCCCTGGACCGTCAGCCGCCCCTCGTGCGGCTTGAGCCCGCCGGAGAGCAACCGCATCAGCGTGGTCTTGCCGCTGCCGTTGCGGCCGAGCAGGGCGAGCGAGCGCCCCTCGTGGATCTCGAAGTCGAGCCCGCTGAGCACGGTCGGGCCGTCCTCGTAGGCGAAGGACGCGCCCCGCAGGGCGACGAGGGCGGGCTCGCTCATGTCAGCGGCCTTTCCAGTGCGAGGGTGAGAACGGCCAGCGTCGCGAGGAGCGCGCAACTGGCCGCCGTGAAGCGGACGGAGATCCGGGCCTCGGGCACCAGGACGCGCAGGGTGCCGTCGTAGCCACGCCCGGCGAGTCCGGCCTGGAGACGGGTCGCCCGGTCGAAGGCGCGGACGAACGCGGTGGCGCCGAGCCCGGCCAGGGATCGCCACTCCGCGGCCCGGCCGGTGTGGCCGAGCCGGGCCGCCTGGGCTTCCCGGATACGCCGCACGGAGTCCAGCAGCAGGAAGCTCATCCGGTACGTCACCAGCGCGACGTCGACGACCGGCGCGGGGATCCCGGCCCGGACCAGCCGGGGCAGCAGGTCGGACATGGGTGTGGTGAAGGCGAACAGCAGCACGCCCAGGGAGGCCGCCGAGGTGCGCAGGAGCAACTCCCCGGCCCAGACCGGCCGCGAAGAAGGATCTCGCCGACTCCGTCCTCTCTGACGTGAGCAGCGGACTGACCGAGCTGAACGACGAGGAGCT
>NZ_JBEXSH010001487.1:0-278 GCF_040613555.1 Streptomyces sp. NPDC006265 | reverse complement strand
TGCGCAGGAGCAACTCCCCGGCCCGGACCGGCCCGTCCTCCGCGAGGGAGACGAAACCGCCCGGCCCGCCCACCTGGACGAGCAGCGTGACCGCGCCGGTCACGCAGAAGCCCAGCGGCACCCGGTAGGCCCGCCACAACCGCCGCCCGGGCACCCCGGCCGGCCCCAGCAGCACCACCAGGGCGGTCAGGAGCACCAGGGCCGCGCCCGGCCAGGGCGGCAGGGAGATCGCGAGCACGGTGAGGCCGAGTCCGAGCACGGCCTTGTCCACGGGATGG
>NZ_JBEXSH010001486.1:0-1192 GCF_040613555.1 Streptomyces sp. NPDC006265 | reverse complement strand
CTCGACTCCGCTCGAGCAGGGGGCACCCCCACTCGCCGCACCGGCCGAAACCCCGAGTACGTCCAGTACGAGGGCTTCCGGCCGCCACGCCGAGAACACGCACCAAACGCCGCTCCTCAACGGGCAAACGTTGCCTGCCGCGGCACTAGCTGCCGCCGGTGTGCACCTGGAAGGCGGCCCGGCGCACCGCCTTGGCCAGGGCCGGGTCGGGGTGTGCGGCGGCGAGGGCGACCAGGACCTGCACGGTGCGCGGGTGCCCCACGGCGCGTACCTCGTCCAGGAGCGTCGGGATGGTCGGCTGCACCGCGGACTCCAGGTGGCGCACCAGCAGCGGCGCCTCACCGTGGTCGGCGACGGCGGCCGCGGTGTCCACCCACAGCCATGTCGCCTCCTCGCGGGTGAGGACCTCGTGGGCGTCCTCGGGGTCGGCGCCGTCGTGCTCGGCCAGCCACAGCAGCCCGTAGGGCCTGAGCGTGGGGTCGTCCAGCACGCCGCGGACGTCCGGCTCGGCGGGCGCGCCGACCACCCGCAGCGCCTCGAAGGCGAGGCCGCGCAGCAGGGCGTCCTCTCCGCGCGCGGCGCCGAGGAGCTCGGTGACGGCGCTGCCGACGGGGCGGGCGGCGAGCCAGGCGCGGTACTCGGCGCGGGCCGCGTTCGGGCGCAGCTGGGCGCAGCCCCGGAGCATGTCCTCGGCGGCCTGCTCGATGTTCCCGGCGGGGCTCTGCGCGGCGACGCAGATCTGCTCCAGCTTGACCCAGACGGCCCAGCTGCCGAGGGGGGTGAGGGTGGCCTGGCCGTCGCCGTAGGTGAGGGCGCCGACGGAGGCGAGGGCGCGCAGGGCCCAGTCGAGCAGCGGGGCGAGCGGGGCGTCGGTGTGCTCCGGTTCGGCCGGCGGCTCGGACTGGGGGCCGTAGGGGATCTCGCAGCGGGCGGTGCGCAGCTCGGTGACGCGCTGCTCCAGGAGGTCGAGGAGCTGCTCCACGGGGACCGGCCCGGCGGACAGCTGGAGGAAGGAGAGCGCCTGCGGCATGGCGGAGACGACCTCGGCGACCGCGGCGGGCTCGTGCTCCGCGGGCTCCGGGTGGGCGAGCGACCAGGCGTCGAAGAGCTGAGCATCTCCGACGGGAACCGGCCACCCGTCCTCCGCACACATGTGCCACCCAGTTGCGCGCAACAACATGCACGGGGAGGG
>NZ_JBEXSH010001485.1:0-1194 GCF_040613555.1 Streptomyces sp. NPDC006265 | reverse complement strand
GACCGCATCTCGGTCGTCGACGCCGGCCGGGTCATCGCCGAGGGCACGGCGGACGAGCTGAAGGCCGAGACCGGCGGCGACCGTATCGACGTGATCCTGCGGCACGTCGGCCAACTAGGGTCCGCCGCCGCCCTGTTGCCCCTCACCAGGGTCAGCGTCGACGCCGACCGCCGGTTGCTGAGCGCTCCGGTGACCGACCGCATGGAGGCGCTCTCCGGGGTCGTACGGGCCCTTCAGGAGGCCGGGATCGAGGCGGAGGACGTCGTGCTGCGCCGCCCGACGCTGGACGAGGTGTTCCTGCACCTCACCGGAGACGACCGCCGAGTGAAGGAGGCCGCGTGAGCGCCTACGCCCTGACCGACTCCTGGACCATGACCCGCCGGGAACTCGCCCGCTGGGGGCGGCAGCCCGTCCAGCTCGTCGTCAACCTGGTCTTCCCGGTGATGCTGCTGCTGATGTTCGGCTACCTGGTCGGCGGCGGCCGGGGGGTGAGCGGCGAGTACCGCGACTACCTGATCCCCGGCATGCTCGCGCTCACCATGGCCTTCGGCCTGGAGGGCACGATGCTCGCGGTCACGCAGGACCTCAACAAGGGCGTGATCGACCGCTTCCGCTCGATGCCCATGGCCAACGGGGCGGTGCTGGTGGGCCGTTCGGCCGCCGACATGCTCCAGTCGGCGCTGGCCCTGGTCGTGCTCATCGGCGTCGGCGCCGCGCTCGGCTGGCGTCCCGGCGGCGGCCCGACGGCCCTCCTCGGGGCGATGGGCCTGCTGCTCCTGTTCCGGTTCGCCATGCTCTGGATCGGCATCCACCTGGCCCTGGTGGCGGGAAGGCCGGAGATGGTCCAGGCCGTGCAGATCCTGGTCTGGCCGGTCGGCTTCCTGTCCAACGCCCTCGCCGCCCCCGGCTCGATGCCCGGCTGGCTGGGCACGGTCGTCGAGTGGAACCCCATGTCCCACACGGTCACGGCCGTACGGGACCTGCTCGGCGTACCCGGGACGGAGTCCGGGTACATCTGGCAGGCGGCGGTGTGGCCGCTGGCCCTGCTGGCGGTGTTCTTCCCACTGGCGGTACGCAGGTTCGGGCGGCTGAGCCGCTAGTGCCGCGGCAGGCGACGTTTGCCCGTTGAGGAGCGGCGTTTGGTGCGTGCTCTCGGCGTGCCGGCCGGAAGCCCTCGTACTGGACGTACGTGGG
>NZ_JBEXSH010001484.1:0-1195 GCF_040613555.1 Streptomyces sp. NPDC006265 | reverse complement strand
CAACCTCGCCAAGCGTATAACGGACGAGACCACCCCAACCTGGCGAGGAACCTACTAGGGCGTAAGGGGCATCTCGTCTAGATCAAACGCCCTCTGAAACAGCAGCGAGGTTAATGATCAAGCTCAGGAAGCGAGCGGGGTGTGGGTACCGAAGGAGCGTTGGTGGTATGTGAGGGGGCTGGAGTCCACCGGGGGTACCTCGCCCGGTTCGGCCGAGACGACCTGGGCGAGCAGGACGGTGTGGTCTCCGGCGAGGACGTAGTCGTCGGCCTCGGCGGCGATCCAGGCCGCCGAGCCCGGCAGGCGGGGCCGGTCCTGGCTCGGCGACCAGGTCACGCCGTTGAACTTGTCCGGTCCGGAACGGGCAAAGGTGGTGGCGAGATCCGCCTGGTGAGCACCCAGGATGTTGAGACCGAAGCGTCCGGTGCGGCGGATGACCTCCAGCAGCCGGGAGCGGTTGTCCAGGCACACCAGCACCATCGGGGGCGTTAGGGACAGTGAGCCGAAGGCGCTGACCGTGGTGCCGTGCGGGCGGGGGCCGTCCATCGCGGTAACCACGGCGACCGGGGTGGCGACGGTGGCCATGGCGTCGCGGAACGCTTGCGGGGTGATGGTGCCGGGTGGCTGGGGAGTTGGCATGACCGGGCCGTTTCTGTGACGGAGGGGTAGAGGGCATCGACGTCCCGGTGACCGGCACACGCAAGAGCTCAAGGGCGGTTGATCAGGTAATGGGCCATGCCGGCGACGGTGGGCGACTCAAAGAGGGAGCGGATGTCAAGGTCGATGCCGAAGACCGAGCGGATGCGCTTGGTGAGCCGGATGCTCAGGAGCGAATCCCCGCCCACGCGGTAGAAGTTGTCGTGGATGCCGATCCCGGGAAGGCCGAGCACCTCCGCGAACAGGGCGCGCAGGAGTTCCTCCTGCGGGGTGCGCGGGGCGGCGGAGGTGGTGCGCGGGAGTGGGTCCGGGAGCGCCCTGCGGTCGAGCTTGCCGCTCGGTGACAGCGGCAGCGCGTCGAGCACCGTGAACGTCGACGGGATCATGTGCTCCGGGAGGTGCCGTGCCGCGTCCCGGCGGACCTCCTCCGCGAACAGGTCCGGGCCGGTCGTGTCCCTGTGTCCCGCGCTGTGTCCCTTCCTGTGTCCTAGGTAGTGCACATGTGAAAGTGCAGGTCAAGGCGTGTTTTTAAGATCCC
>NZ_JBEXSH010001483.1:0-1196 GCF_040613555.1 Streptomyces sp. NPDC006265 | reverse complement strand
CCGCCCTCGACGCCGGCACCGGCCACGGCCGGATCCACAACGCCCTCAGGAACACCGACGGCGCCGCCGCCGGCCTGACCATCCACGCCACCACCACCCAGGGCGACATCACCGCCCGCAGCCTCTAGAAGCCCGCAGCCCGTCCGAACGAGCCCGGCTGCACCTCACACGAAAAGGTCCAGGACATGACGAACAGCAACACCTCCCCGAGCCAGGCGCGTTGGACCGGCATGGTGCCGGTCGAGGACACGGCCCTGGCCGTCACCGACACGGGCGGCCCCGGTACCCCTGTGGTCTACCTCAACGGCCAGTTCGCCACCCAGGGGTACTGGCGGCACACGCTCGCCGAACTGGGGCCGGGGTGGCGGCACATCACCTACGACGAGCGGGCCCGCGGCAAGTCGAAGCGTTCGGCGGACTATTCCTTCGAGGCGGCCGTCCGGGACGTCGACGCCGTCCTCGCGGCCAGAGGCGTGGACCGGGCGTTCCTGGTGGGCTGGTCCTACGGAGCGGTCGTCGCGGCGCACTGGGCCGGACGCAATCCGGATCGAACGGCGGGCGCGATCCTCGTCGACGGCGCGTACCCCTACGACTGGCTCGACGACGCCATGGAGCAGCGGATACGGAAGCTGTTCCGGCGGATGGGGTGGGCGCTGCCGCTGCTGCGCCCGACGGGCCTTGCCCCGCGGATGACCGCCGAGGAGCAGGCGAACAGCAACATCGAGCTCGGCAGGCTCTCCCGCGCACGCGAGCTGGGCCCCGTGCTGGACGGCATCACGGTCCCGGTGCGGTACGTCGTCGCTTCGGGAACGTCGTTCGGAAGCCGCGGTGATGAGCAGGAACGGATCCGCACCAGCCTGGAGGCGGTGACCGCTCGCAACGCGAACATCGACAGCGTGAAGGTCGCCGCCAACCACGGTGCGATCTTGAGAAAGGACTCCTCGGCCATCGCGCAGGCCGTGCGCGAGGTCGCCGCCCTCGGCGGTTCCCGGCGGTCCACTCGTCAACAGGCGTCGGAGCAGGGCCCGCAGAGCTGATATCGGACGGAGACGTTTGGTCGGGCGGAATCGGCGCACTCGATGACTTAACACAATCCTTATACGACGAAGCGGAGACGCACCATGGGCATCATTGCTTGACTTCACCTCGGCGACCGAAGCGGACGTGACGTACACACTCACCCTGAAGGGCGCCAC
>NZ_JBEXSH010001482.1:0-1198 GCF_040613555.1 Streptomyces sp. NPDC006265 | reverse complement strand
GCCGGCGATCTCGGGCGTCGCGCCGGCCATGGCCACGGGCGTGCCGTCGGGCGTCTCCCAGAAGGTGATGCCGCCGTCGGCGATACGGGGCCAGGTAGCGTCGGGCCCGTCCTGAAGGGGGTCGGGTCGTGAAGGGTCCGGTCATGCGTGAGCGCGCTGTTCCGGCGCGGGTTCTGGCCGCCGAACGCCTCGCCGCCGAGGCGGGGTTCGAGAAGAGCTGTATCGCGGAGGTCGGCCGGCTGCTGAGGACGGCCGCCGCCGCCAAGCCCGGCGGGGTGGTCGCCGAGAGCGGCACCGGGTCGGGGGCGGGAACCGCCTGGCTGCACAGCGGACTCGGGGACGGTGCGCGGCTCGTCACCGTGGACCGGGACGAGGAGCTGGCCCGGCGGGCGGCCGGGGTCTTCGCCGACGACAGCCGCGTCAGCGTCCTCACCGGCGACTGGCGGCTGCTCGAACAGCACGCCCCGTTCGACGTGTTCTTCTGCGACGGCGGCGGCAAGCGGGACGATCCGGGCAGGGTCGTCGAGCTGCTCGCTCCCGGGGGGATTCTCGTCCTGGACGACTTCACTCCGTCGGCCGGGTGGCCGCCCCGGTTCGAGGGCGAGGTGGACGAGCTGCGCCTGTTCTACCTGACCCATCCGGACCTGGACGCCGCCCGGCAGGCCGCCACCGACCAGCTCACCGCGTGGGGCCTGGACGAGACGGCCTTCGTCACCGAACTCGTCGTCAGCGAACTGGTCACCAACGCCATCCGGTACGGCACTCCGCCCATCCAGCTCCGCCTGATCCGGGACCAGACCCTGATCTGCGAGGTGTCCGACGGCAGTTCGACCTCCCCGCACCTGCGACGGGCCCACCAGGACGACGAGGGCGGCCGCGGTCTGCTGCTGGTCGCCCAGCTCACTCAGCGCTGGGGCAGCCGGCAGACCACCCGGGGCAAGACGATCTGGTGCGAACAGTCCCTCACACCGCTGTTCTGACCGGCCGGCTCACCCACCGGCCGCGTCCGAGGCGACCTGGGCGAGTGTGCGGCCGGACTTGGCCGAGCGGGCCCGGCGCGGATCGGGAGCCCCGTGCGCACGGCCCTCGCCCCCGGTCCGCTTCACCAGCAGCCAGGCCTCCTCGCCGTCGCCGCCCTGGCCGCTGCGGAACCGGGTCAGGGCGTACTCGCCGCGCAGCTGGGAGCCGCTCAGCCGGA
>NZ_JBEXSH010001481.1:0-1200 GCF_040613555.1 Streptomyces sp. NPDC006265 | reverse complement strand
GCCACGGCCGTGACGTCGAACTGCGCGTTCATCGCCCGGCCTCCGGCCTGCCGGGGCCGTTCATCAGCCGGCGCAGCGCCCGGGCGTCTGCCTGAAGTTGGGCCTCGTCCTGGTGCCCGAGGTCGAGCACGTCGAAGGGCAAGGGGCCGCCCGGCGCCGGGTCCGCACCCGACTCCCGTCGCGGCACGACGTGATGGTGGGCATGCGGAATGGCGTTACCGAGGAGTAGGTAGTTCATCTTCAGCGGCTGGTAGTGCGCCTCAAGTGCGCGGCCCAGGGCGAGGGTGTCCCGCCAGAAGGCGGCGGCTTCGTCGTCCGAAAGTTCGGTGGGCTCGGCCACGTGGCGCGCGGTCACGATGGTGATGGAGTAGCCCCGGACTTGCCCGGAGCGCCAGAGATAGGACTGGGACACCTCGCCGCGGTGTAGCAGCAGCCCCCATCCGATGTCGTCGGCCGTCCAGTCGTTGCCGCACATTGGGCAGTGGTGGCCGGCGCGGTGCGCGAGGAAGTGCTCAGGCCAGGAAGAGCTGGGTGTCGGTGGGAGCGTCACAGGTGCTCACCAGCCCGTCTGGGTGTACGGGCGGCCCGCGACGATGCCTTCGATCGCCAGGCGGGTGTACGGCACGACCTTTGCCGGAAGATCCTGCGGGCTGAACCACCGCCACGCCACGCACCGGTGGGGCTCCAGGAGTTGCGGGGTACCGGACCATGCCCGGGCCTGGAAGACGAGCGCGATCCGTGCCCGCGCCGTCGGCGAGTCGACGTGGTGGACCACATGCACGAGCTCGATGTCACGGGGATCGATGGTCAGCCCGGCTTCCTCCTGAGCCTCGCGCACCAAACAGCTGATGGCGGCTTCCCTCTCGCAATGACCTGCCAAAAAGTGCCATTCGTCCGGCGCGAAGGCCGAGTCGGGATGGCGCAGTCCGAGGAGGATCCGGCCCTGCTCGTCCTGGAGGTGCAGGTGGACGCCGACGATGTGGAGCTCGGTCCCCTCCGGCGCCTCTTCGTGCAGCGGGCGGATGCGGTCCGGCGCACTGCCGACCGGGGGATGCTCGGCCGCGTGGCGGCGGATCAGGTCGCCGAGGCCGGGACTCATGGGTAGTCGGTCCAGCATGTCGGGGGTGAACCACTGCAGGAGGACGCCCTCTTGTAGGTCCGCCGTGTCGGGGTGTCCGCTCCAGCGGGCCGTGAAGACCT
>NZ_JBEXSH010001480.1:0-1203 GCF_040613555.1 Streptomyces sp. NPDC006265 | reverse complement strand
CACGCTTCGAGGACCCTCGGCGGTCAGCCGCCATACGTCGGCGAGCAGTTCGTCCGGCACGGTGGGTTCCTCCAAGGGGGTGGCGGGCGGTCCAGACGGATGGTGCGGGGCCGGGGCCGGGGCCTGGGCCGGGGGCGTGAGGAGCGACACCACCCGGCGCCTGCGCAGGGGATGACCCGGCAGCGGCACCCTGCCCCCGCCGGTGTTCACCGCGCCCCACTCCAGGTCGGCCCCCCTGCGGTACAGCGAGCCCAGCGAGGTGAGGAGCCCGCGCAGCTGGTCGGCCGCTCCCGGACCGGCGCCCTGCCCTTCGAGCCAGCGGCTCTCCGGTACGCAGTGGCGGCCGAGGCCGGTGAGGGTGTTCCCGGCGCCCAGTTCCACGAAGTCCCGGCACCCCTGCGCCGCCGCCGCGGCCATGGCCAGATCGAAGCGGACGGTCCGGCGCGCCTGGCCGCAGAGGTAGTCGGCGTCCGGGGTCCAGCCCATCGGGCGCACCAGTCCGTCGGCCGCCGTGACCAGTGGCGTGCGCAACGGGCCGTAGGCCACCCGCTCGGCGTGCGGGCGGAAAGCGCGCAGAGCCGGTTCGACCGCGGCGGAGTGGAAGGCCCTGTCGACGGGCAGCCGCCGCCATCGCAGGCCCTCCTCCTCCAGCAGGCGTACCACCTCCTCGAGGGCGTCCGGCGGACCGGAGATCACCTGGGAGCGCGGCCCGTTGACCGCCGCCAGTGCGGCCCCCGCGGCCCGCGCGATCCGCTCCGCCTCGGCCTCCCCGGTGCGGACGGCGAGCATGCCGCCCGGCGGGCAGGCCGTCTGCATCAGCCGTCCGCGCCACGCCGTGAGCCGCAGCCCGTCGTCGAGCGTGAGGGCGCCGCCCGCGTAGAGGGCCGCGTACTCCCCGACACTGTGGCCGAACAGCAGCGCGGGGCGCATGCCGGTGGCGCGCCACACGTCGGCGAGCGCTGCTTGATGGGCGAACAGGGCGGTCTGCGCCGTCTCGGTCGGCCAGACCCCGTCGTCGGCGGACTCCTCCAGCAGCAGCGGGAGCAGACTGCCGCCGAACTCGTCGGCGTACAGCTCCTCGCACCGGTCGAGGACCCGCCGGGCGGCCGGGTGGGCGGCGTACAGGCCGCTCGCCATGCCGCGCCGGGAATCAACCCACGATAATTCACCCCCCGAGACAGGTATCGGACAAATGCCAGGGAT
>NZ_JBEXSH010001479.1:0-1204 GCF_040613555.1 Streptomyces sp. NPDC006265 | reverse complement strand
GGTGGGCGAGGGAGCTCCGGCACTGGTGGTCGACGGCCGCGGAATCATGACCGCAGGCCGTAGCGCTGCCTCTCCCCGGCCGCCGAGCATGCGGCCAGTTGCCAGCGGAGGGAGATCCAAGTGCCGCCACGTCGTTCACCCGTGCGCAGAAACGGGACGATGTCGCAGCGCACCGTGTCCGAATGGTCCGGAGTCGGCGCGGGAACTCTCAAGAACCTGGCTCGAATCGGCCTTCTACCTGACGCAAATCAGCTGCGCCCGCACGACGTTGTCCTCGCTCAGGTGGCTGCGGCCCTCGGCGCTACGCGGTCGACGAACCGGGATTCTCAACAGGGCGAACGCACTACGACAGCGTTCCAGCGCGACTGGGATGCCGTTCGGATAGTGATGGAACTGCTGGTCGCGGCTTCCGAGCCAGGCTCGGAAGACAAGATTCACCCGCGAACACGGCTCGTCGCCTTCCCCGAGTCAGTCGCCCTGGCGCACCAGGACTACCAACTGCTGCAGCTCAGCGAGGAGGCTCTCGCGAGCAAGCTGCCGTACCACGTCCTGCCCATCGGGACCTGGCACGAAGAGCTTCAGCAGCGCCTTGCGAACGAGTACGAAGAAGGAGCCGCCAAGGCAGCCGCATAAAAAGAACGGCACCCACGTACCTGCCGCAAACAGGGTGGGTGCCGGACTGATAAGGCTAGGTAGCCTCTCTCGCCATCCTTGAGGTTACCAGCCCCCAGCCGAGTCGTCTCCACCCACCGGAGCCTCGGCTACACGTGTCTCCCTCGTCACGCTTGTGAAACTGGTAGCCCATGCCGTCTTGCCCCAGGCTGACGGCGCTCGCAAGGGGCCCTGCGTGCCCTGTCTTGCGGAAGCGCCCTCCCGGCCTGCTCCCTCGCACTACCGCTGTGCGCGCAGCTCGCCCTCGCGCGGCTGAGCCGCTGCCCGGCTGGCTGTCCCTCTACCCAGCGCCTGGCTCTTTGCCACGTCGTTTGGTGTGCGAGGGCCGGCGTCATGCCTCGTCACGTCCCTACGCCGCCGTCCTCGAGGTCAAGGCTGCTGGCCAGCGCTGATCGTGCGCTCACGACGGGGCTAGGGGGGCGCAGAACACCACGGTCAGCCCCCCCCCACCCCCCACCACGCGACGGGAACGCCGCGCTAGCAGAAGAAGTCCCCGAATGGCCCAGTACAAAACCCAAACACCCGGGGCGCG
>NZ_JBEXSH010001478.1:0-1204 GCF_040613555.1 Streptomyces sp. NPDC006265 | reverse complement strand
GGCTGGAGCCGCACCCCGAGGCTCCCCGCGCCGAGGTGCTCCCGCGAGCAGCTGGTCCAGGCCCTCCACGAGGTGGGCGCACCGCACGCCCACACCACCGCCCTCGCCGACCACCTGAAGACCTCCACCACGGCCGTGAAGGAGGCCCTCGCCGCGGCCCGCATCCCCACCTCTGGAGGGGTGCGGATGAAAGGCCGGCCGGTGGCCGTCTCCCCGGGCGTGAAGAAGGACGACTTCCCACCGCTCCCCTCCCCCGGCGATGAGACCGTCCAGGAGGGGCCGTTGACCAGCAACAACAACGACAACAACAACAGCCGTGGCTTCGAGACGGTGCCCGACGAGGAGCGCCCCCACCGCACGCTCGTGCGCTGGATGAAGGCCGCGAAGTAGCCCCGGGGCGGCCCGCGCCTGCCAGCTACCGGCCGCCCCGGGTCCCATCCCAACCACGAGACAGGACCGCCATCATGGCACTCGGATTCAAGAAGCCCATCCAGCCCGACGACCCCCGCCTGGAGGGCCATGAGACCGACTACCAGGGCAGCCGCGGCGGGTGGCTGAAGCCCGCGAAGAAGGCCACCCCCGCCAAGCCGAAGAAGGGCTGACCACCATGCGCAACCTGCCCCACGACGACTACATCGAGGCCGTCACCGTCGCCCTCGACACCGCCGGCCTGCCCACCGAGGACGTCCGCACCGACGACTGCGAGACCCGCGGGACGTACTGCTACCTCAACGCCGTGATCGAGGTGAACCTCCAGCACACCAGCCACGCCGAGGACTGGCCGCACGGGCTGCTGCTGATCTGGGAGTGGCATTCCGGCATCGAGGCCGAGCACGGCGAGCCGGACAAGGGCCCCGTCTGGCAGTTCGCCGAGCTGAAGGAAGACGGCTCCAACGAGTACCCGACGGAGCTGCCGGTGTACGGCTACGCCAGCCCGGCCGCGGTCGCCGACGCCGCCCGCAAGGTGATCTCCCGAGAGATCGGCGCCGGCCACTCCTTCAACTACGGCCGGGCCAAGTGGGACGGCGGGATCATCGGCGACTCGTGGGAGCAGCACGCCGAGCTGGACGCCGCGTGCGAGGCCTGGGGCGCCGAGGAGGCCAAGGAGTAGCAACTGCCGTTGTCAGACCCTCGTCGTACAGCCACAGACTTCCATTTCTGCGTCTCTGGCTGCGACGCTCTCCGGGCCCGCCACGACCACACC
>NZ_JBEXSH010001477.1:0-1205 GCF_040613555.1 Streptomyces sp. NPDC006265 | reverse complement strand
GTACGGCTCGATGAACTCCCATTCCATATCCGTCAGTTGCACGCGAGTCACCCAAGAAGGTCTACCTGACCAGACCCCGCCGTGCAGGCAAAACTCGAAGATTGATCACGACCCAATACGCTCCCTAGCTGTACTGACCCGTGAGGTTGGGGACGCGGCTGGCGGGTGGCTGGCCCTTGAGCGCGGTGTGTCCGCGGTGGTGATTGTAGGTGTGCAGCCAGTCGGGGAAGGCGTCGCGTCGTTCCTGCTCATAGTGGTAGGGGCGGGCGTAGGCCCACTCGTCCAGCAGCGTGCGGTTGAAGCGTTCGACTTTGCCGTTGGTCTGGGGCCGGTAGGGCCGGGTGCGCTTGTGTGTGATCCCGGCCCGGGCCAGCCCGTCGCGCCAGTCGCGTGAGCGGTAGCAGGAACCGTTGTCGGTCAGCACTCGCTCGACGGTGATCCCGGCCTGGCTGAAGAAGGCGTGGGCGCGCTGCCAGAAGCCGGTGGCGGTCTCCTTCCTCTCGTCGGTGAGGATCTCGCTGCAGGCGAGGCGGTAGTGGTCGCCGACGGCGGTGTGCAGGTAGCTGTAGCCCAGGTTGGGGCGGCCGTGGTGGGTGCGGGGCCGGGTGGGGTCGCGGTGTGCGGAGCTGTTGCGGCCGCTCTGCGCCCTGCCGTTGACCTTGTGCCCGCCGCCGTCGGGGATGTTGCCCAGTTTCTTGATGTCGCCGTGGATCAGTTCGCCGGGCCGGTCGCGTTCGTAGCGGCGCACGACACGGCCCGTGGGTCGAGGTGGGACAGGCGGGCCACGTGGTAGCGGGTCAGGACGCGGTGCACGGTCGAGGGCACCAGGCGCAGGAAGTGCGCGATGCGGGCCGGTCCCCATCGGCGCAGCAGGCGGACCTTGATGATCCGTCGCTCGGTGCGGGTGGGAGTGCGGCGGGGGCTGTGGTGAGGCCGGCTCGAGCGGTCGGCCAGGCCCGCTTCTGCCTCGCGCCGGTAGCGGTCGGCCCATCGCTGGGCGGTGGTGGGCGAGACCTGGAAGCGTTCGGCGGCCCGCCGAAGCGGCCAGCCCTCCTCGACCACGCAGCGGGCCAGGCGCAGACGGCCGGTCTCGGTCAGGGGTGCATTACGGTGGGGCACGAGGGCCTTTCGGTCGGTGTAGACGTCGTAATCCACACCGAACCCGGAAGGCCCTCACCTGTTCAAGATCCCTCAACCGAGACCTG
>NZ_JBEXSH010001476.1:0-1206 GCF_040613555.1 Streptomyces sp. NPDC006265 | reverse complement strand
GAACATGCGCTGCGCCACCGGGCACTGCGGCCACTGCCAGCTCGGCACCGTCACGGACGCGTGCCTGGTACCGCCCACCGCGCAGAACCAGACCGGATCATCGCGACCTGCGCGCTGAGCGGTGTCCCGCGCGCCTGGGTCGCCCAGAGCCGCCCCGGCGGCCGGATCCTCATGCCGTTCGCCACCGGCCTGATCGTGCTCACGGTGACCGGCGCCGGGCAGGCCGAGGGACGGTTCCTGCACACGCCCGCCTACTTCGTGCCGCTGCGCGGCGCGGGCCGGCCCGGGGGTGAGCCGGTCCAGCTGGGCGGGGTGCCGCACCGGGCCCGGGAGGACGACCTGTTCCGGTTCCTGCTGGCCCTGACCCGCGGCAGCCTCGACCCACAGGAGGCGCACGCACTCTGGGAACAGGAGGGCAGGCCGCAGCGCGAGCGCTACGGCATCACCGTCAGCGAGGAGAGGGAATGGGCCTGGCTGGACGACCCGGAGGGGCCGTACGCCTGGCCCCTCCCGTCGTGAACGGCCTTCCGTCGCGGCGGCTCAGCCGCGGCGGACCGTGATCGTCGTCCAGGCGCCCACGTGCACCCGGTCGCCGTCCTGCAGCGGTACGGGGACGAACGGCTGGATCGGTTCGTCCGAGCCGTTGACCGTCGTGCCGTTCGTCGAGTTCTGGTCGACGACCGCCCAGCTGCCGTCCGGCTGCTGGACCAGCACGGCGTGCTGGTGCGAGACGCCCGGGTCCTCCGGCGGCACCGACAGGTCGATGTCGGGGGTGTCGCCGGTGGAGTGCCGGCGGCGCCCGATGGTGAGCTGGTTGCCGGTGAGCGCGCGCTGCTGCTCGGGCGAGTACGCCGGCAGGTTCAGACCCGCGGCCTCGGGGCCGGAGCGGTGCATCATCGCCATGAAGTAGTCGCGGTCCGGCCCGATGGTCGCGGTCCAGGTCGCGGGTCCCTGCGGCGCCTGGGGCTGCTGCGGGAAGCCACCGGGGCCGGGCGGGGCCTGGGTCGCGCCGGGCTGCGGGTAGCCGTAGCCGCCCTGACCGGGACCGGGACCGCCGGGGCCGCCGTGGCCGCCAGGGCCGGACGTCGGCGGGGAGATCACCCAGTCGTCATCACCGCCGCCGAAGGACGGACCGCCCTGCTGCGGAGGCCGCTGGGGGGCGGCGTACGGCGGGCGCCGGTCACCGGGGCGTCTCCGTGGCGGGGA
>NZ_JBEXSH010001475.1:0-1206 GCF_040613555.1 Streptomyces sp. NPDC006265 | reverse complement strand
GCCGGTGCGGCGAGTGGGGGTACCTCCTGCTCGAGCGGAGTCGAGAGCGTGGGGGAGCGTGCCGGGCGTCGCGACGGGGCGAACGTTGCCTGCCGCGGCACTAGCCTGGGTGCCATGACCTGGCGACATTGATCCACCAGCCGTGCCTCCCGAGGACCGCCTCGGGCGCCGTACCCCCGGCGTCCGATCCGTCCTCGCCGGTCATGGCGGCCGAGGTCGTGGACGGTGACGCCGACCCGCTTGCCCGCGGCGCCCGGCAGGTCGGAATCGGTGATGACGCCGGAGACGACGGCGACCTTGCCCCCGGTCAGCAGGCAGTCGACCTTCACCTCGGCCCGGGCGCCCTCGCCGTTCAGGTAGTGGCTGAACTCGAAGGTGCCGGTGGCCTTGGACGGGTCGGCCTTGTCCTCGTCGGCCAGGTGCGCGTCGAAGGAGAACGTGATGTCGTCCCCGCCCGAGCGGTACAGCTTGGCGGTGCCGGTGAGGGCTGCGGCCTCCCGCTGCCGGGGCGCGTCCGACGCCGCTGTTTGCTGCCGGGGCGGGTCCGACGCGGTCGCGGCCGAGGCCGCCCCGGCCGTGAGCAGGAGCGCGGAGCCGAGCACGACGATCTTCGTACGGCGCTTCATTTCGTTCCCTTCCGCAGGTCGTGGGGACAGCTCTTACGCTTCCGGCCCGGCGCGGCGGGAACATCGCGCCCGGGGCGGTACCCCGCCTCCGCCGTACGGCGGGGGAGGCCGCGGGCGGCTGCGCTCCGAGACGGAGTGGAAGTCCGACCCGAGGCGCGCAACGAATCGCCGCCCGGCCCCGCGCGCACGCAACGAACCGTTCACCGGCGCGCAACGGCTCCTTCTTGTCCGCCCTGGTCAGCCGCCCGTACCGTCTACGTGGCCCCTCCAACCACCCTTCCGCCCGGTGAGGAACACCCATGCGCACCGCCCTGCTCCAGAGCTCCGGCAGCCCCGGCTCGACCGCCGGGAACCTCAAGGTCCTCGACGAGGCCGCGGGCCGGGCCGCCGCCGCGGGCGCCGGGCTGCTCGTCACGTCCGAGCTGTTCCTGACGGGGTACGCGATCGGCGACGACATCGGCCGGCTCGCCGAGCCCGCCGACGGCGACTGCGCGGACGTCGTCGCCGAGATCGCCACGAGCCACGGCCTGGCGATCGCCTACGACCGCGATCAGGTCGGGCTGGGTCGCATTGATCGTCT
>NZ_JBEXSH010001474.1:0-1207 GCF_040613555.1 Streptomyces sp. NPDC006265 | reverse complement strand
CTGGGCAGGTCCGGGGCGCCGCGATGCCTGACATCTGTCAGGACCAGAGCCACGGAAGAGGAGCCATGCTGGGCCGGCCCCGCCCGGGCGGGGCCGGCGAGGACGGACGACAATGAGGGCATGGGACGTCGCACCGCCGACGTGAGCACGCCCGCCCGGCTCGCCGCCCCCGGCGAGGGCCTGGGACAGGACGAGCTGGCCCTGGCCGCCCGCAATCACGGTCTGCCGCTGGAGGCCCTGCGCTACGACGTCACCCCGCCGGGCCTCCACTACGTCCTGACGCACTACGACATCCCCTACGTCCCGGACGCGACCGCATGGCACCTGACGGTCGGCGGCCGCGTACGGCGCCCCCTGAGCCTGTCGCCGGCGCGGCTCCGCGCCTACCCGGCGACCACCACACGCGTCACCCTGGAATGCGCGGGCAACGGCAGGGCACTGCTGACACCGAGGCCGGTGAGCCAGCCGTGGCTGGTCGAGGCCGTCGGCACCGCGGAATGGACAGGGGTGCCCCTGCGGGTCCTCCTCCGGGAGGCCGGGGTGGAGCCGGACGCGGTCGACGTCGTCTTCACCGGGGCGGACCACGGCGTGGAGCGCGGTGTCGAGCAGGACTACCGGCGCGGCCTCACCCTCGGTGTCGCTACCGGCGACGACCCCGAGGTCCTGGTCGCCTACGCGATGAACGGCGCACCCCTGCCGCCCCAGCACGGCAGTCCGCTCCGTCTCGTGGTGCCCGGCTGGTACGGGATGGCCCACGTCAAGTGGCTGCGTGACATCACGGTCCTCGACACCCCCTTCTCCGGCTTCCAGCAGTCCGTCGCCTACCGGATCAGGCGGGAGCCCGAGGAGGAGGGCGACCCGGTCACCCTCATCGCTCCCCGCGCGCTCCTGATCCCCCCGGGCTTCCCGGACTTCATGTCCCGGACCCGGGTGGTGGCGCCCGGCACGGTCACGCTGGAAGGACGGGCCTGGTCGGGACACGCCCCGGTGTCGGCGGTGGAGGTGAGCACGGACGGCGGCGCGACGTGGCGTCCGGCCGATCTCGAACCGGACCACGGCCACCGGTGGGCCTGGCGCCGGTGGTCCCTCGGATGGACCGCCGCCCCCGGCGACCATGTGCTGAGCGTGCGCGCCCACGACGCTTCGGGACGCACCCAGCCCACCCGGCAGCCCTGGAACCGGGGCGGGTTCGCCAACAACCTCGTCC
>NZ_JBEXSH010001473.1:509-1208 GCF_040613555.1 Streptomyces sp. NPDC006265 | reverse complement strand
GTCCGCGCGCATTGCCTTCTCCGGCAGGCTGGTTCACCGTGTTGAGCCTTCGGGCCGCGACAGGGAGGGGACTTCTGTGCAGGAGGCGATGCTCGTCGCGGTGCATCCCTGGGACATCGACGGCGCCGCCCGCGCGGGTCTGACCACGGCCTGACTGCGCCGCACCCCCGTGCCCCATCCGTCAGCCCTGCGCCCCGCCGACCGCGAGGCCACCGGGCTGACCGACCTGGCCCGACAACTCGGCGCGGCGACGGGGCGCTGACGGCCCCGTACCTCCTCAGTCGCCATGGCCCGTCAGGCGTTCGCGCTGCGACGCGACGGTGTACTTCGGGTCCTCCGCGGAGGCGACACCGGCGTGGAACACCCCGAAGCGCAGGGCGGCGGAGCCGGTCAGAAGCGCGGCGCCGGCCGTCGCGGCCAGTGCCCGGCTGCGGCGCCGGCCGGCGACCCCGGCCAGAACCGTGCCGCTCGCCGTCAGGACCTCGGCCGCGCGCAGGAGTCTGTGGGGCCGGCCCCGCTCGAAGGGCTCGGCCACCAGACCCAGCCGCCGCTTCATCAGCTGGAAGGCACCCAGCTCCACTGCGGTCCCGAGGACCGCCATACGGCGGGCCGCCGACGAGCGCGATGCCCGCGAAGGGGATCAGCCAGGAGATCTGGCCCCCCGAGGATGTCGTTGAACATCCGGCCGAGACCCGCGGT
>NZ_JBEXSH010001473.1:0-499 GCF_040613555.1 Streptomyces sp. NPDC006265 | reverse complement strand
GTGCGCACACCAGCGCCAGCCCGGCCGCCGCGGTCGCGCCGGAGCCGGCGAACACGAAGGGCATCTCGCGGTAGCCCTCGTGCCAGGAGGGCACGGCGGTGTCCGAGATCAGGACGGCGGTGTACGTGGTGACGACCGGGCCGAGGACGGCGGCCGCCGCCGTAGCGGTGGATCCGACGAGGCGGTGGCGGTGCGCGACGTCGGTGGCCGCGGCGACCACCGTCAGCGGCGCATAGCCGGCCAGCAGCCACGAGCCCACGCTCATCGGGGAGGTGGGCTTGAAGACGCGCAGCATGTTGAGGAAGCGGGCGGGCCGGCCCAGGTCGTGCACAAGAGCGGCCAGAGACGCGGTGATCGCGCCGGCCGCGCCCACCTTCGCCGCCCTGGCCAGTGCGGGCCGTCCGGTGGCCTGGCCCCCGGCGGCCAGCAGTGACGACGCGCCCGCCAGTCCGCCGAGGTAGAGGTAGCCCGCGATGTCGAGGGGCTTCCACGTCGGCTT
>NZ_JBEXSH010001472.1:0-1209 GCF_040613555.1 Streptomyces sp. NPDC006265 | reverse complement strand
GTGCCCGAAGCCCCCGCCGCTGGGAAAGGGAGGCCGGATACGGTTCAGTACACCGGCTTGGACGGCTCGATCTGGTTGACCCAGCCGATCACGCCACCGCCGACGTGCACGGCGTCCGAGAAGCCCGCGGACTTCAGGACCGCGAGGACTTCCGCACTGCGGACACCCGTCTTGCAGTGCAAGACGATCTTCTTGTCCTGCGGGAGGCTCTCCAGGGCGGTGCCCATGAGGAACTCGTTCTTCGGGATCAGCCGGGCGCCCGGGATGGAGACGATCTCGTACTCGTTCGGCTCGCGGACGTCGATGATGTCGATGCTCTCGCCGTCGTCGATCCACTCCTTGAGCTGCTTGGGAGTGATCGTGGAGTCGGCGGCCGCCGCCTGGGCCTCTTCGGAGACGACGCCGCAGAAGGCCTCGTAGTCGATGAGCTCGGTGACGGTCGGGTTCTCGCCGCAGACCGCGCAGTTCGGGTCCTTGCGGACCTTGACCTGGCGGTACTGCATCTCCAGGGCGTCATAGATCATCAGCCGACCGACCAGCGGGTCGCCGATGCCGGCGAGGAGCTTGATGGCCTCGTTGACCTGGATGGAGCCGATGGACGCGCAGAGCACGCCCAGGACGCCGCCCTCGGCGCAGGAGGGAACCATGCCGGGGGGCGGGGGCTCCGGGTACAGGCAGCGGTAGCAGGGGCCGTGCTCGGACCAGAAGACGGACGCCTGGCCGTCGAAGCGGTAGATCGAGCCCCAGACGTACGGCTTGTTGAGCAGCACGCACGCGTCGTTGACCAGGTAGCGGGTCGCGAAGTTGTCCGTGCCGTCGACGATCAGGTCGTACTGGCTGAAGATGTCCATCACGTTGTCGGCCTCGAGCCGCTCCTCGTGAAGGATCACGTTCACGTACGGGTTGATGCCCTTGACGCTGTCGCGGGCGGACTCGGCCTTCGGGCGGCCGATGTCGGCCTGGCTGTGGATGATCTGGCGCTGCAGGTTCGACTCGTCGACCTCGTCGAACTCCACGATGCCGAGGGTGCCGACGCCCGCGGCGGCCAGGTACATCAGCGCCGGCGAGCCCAGGCCGCCGGCGCCCACACACAGCACCTTGGCGTTCTTCAGCCGCTTCTGCCCGTCCATCCCCACGTCGGGGATGATCAGGTGGCGGGAGTACCTGCGGACCTCGTCTACGGTGAGCTCGGAAGCCGGCTCGACCAGG
>NZ_JBEXSH010001471.1:0-1213 GCF_040613555.1 Streptomyces sp. NPDC006265 | reverse complement strand
GCCACTGGCCCAGCCGGGCCCTTGGGCCACTGGCCCAGCCGGGCCCTCAGGCCACCGGATCAGCCCGGTCTGCGGCCGGTACTGGATCCGCGGGGTGCGGTGCCAGCAGCGGCAGCTGCGAGGCCAGCCGCTCCTCGCACAGCTCGACCAGCCGGTCGTAGCCGGCCTTGCCCATCAGCTCGATCAGCTCGGGCCGGTAGGAGACGTACACGGGATCACCCGCTCCGTGCGCCGAGGTCGCCGACGTGCACCACCAGTGCAGGTCGTGGCCCCCCGGACCCCAGCCGCGGCGGTCGTACTCACCGATCGACACCTGGAGGACGCGTGTGTCGTCGGGCCGGTCGATCCACTCGTACGTCCGCCGCACCGGCAGCTGCCAGCACACGTCCGGCTTGGTCTCCAGCGGCTCGCGGCCCTCCTTCAGGGCCAGGATGTGCAGCGAGCAGCCCATGCCGCCCTTGAATCCGGGCCGGTTCTGGAAGATGCACGAGCCCTGGAAGGGCCGCGTCTGCCGCTCGCCGTCCTCGTCCTCGGAGACCCAGCCGCCCCGCGTGCCCTCGGCATGGTGCTGCCAGATGTCCGGCGTGAGTCTGGCCACATACCCGGCGACGCGCTTCTCGTCGTCCTCGTCGGAGAAGTGGGCACCCAACGTGCAGCACCCGTCATCCGCGCGGCCCGCCTGGATGCCCTGGCAGCCGCTGCCGAAGATGCAGTTCCAGCGAGAGGTCAGCCATGTCAGATCGCAGCGGAAGACCTGCTCGTCGTCCGCCGGATCAGGAAACTCCACCCACGCGCGAGCGAAGTCGAGGCCCTTCTCGTCGGAGTCCACGACAGCAGGTGATTTGTCGCGCTTCGCCTTTTTCGTCTTTGGCACGAGTCCAGGGTACGGGCCCGGGTACGGCCCTTGTACCCCCACCGAGGACGGCGGACGGCCCGGCGGGCAGTAGCGTTCCGTACATGAGACTCGGTGTCCTCGACGTGGGATCGAACACGGTGCATCTGCTCGTGGTGGACGCGCACCCCGGCGCGTGCCCGCTCCCCGCCCACTCGCACAAGGCGGAACTGCGCCTCGCCCAGCTCCTCGACGACGGCGCGATCGGCCCGCACGGCGTCGACCGGCTGGTCTCGGTCATCAAGGAGGCGCTCCAGGCCGCCGAGGACAAGGGTGTCGAGGAGGTCCTCCCGTTCGCGACCTCCGCCGTGCGCGAGGCCC
>NZ_JBEXSH010001470.1:0-1220 GCF_040613555.1 Streptomyces sp. NPDC006265 | reverse complement strand
GTCCAGCAGGTCCGCCAGGATGACACCGCTGCCCCGCCGAGGGGACATCGCCACCCCCTCGACCGCTACATCGCCCCGGCCGCCGCCGACGCGCAGGTGCTGGTTGTCCTGGCGGTCACGGTCATGGCGGTGGAGATGGCCATCGGCTTCGCCGTCGTCACCGCGCTGTTCCGATCCCGCGAGGTCGACATGACCGACATGGCGGCGGAGTTGAAGGAGTGAGCGCGCTGCTGTGGGCGCTCGTCGCGCTGCCGCTGACCGTCGGGGCGCTGCTCGTGGTCGTCGGCCGCCCGGCGGACCGGTACGCCCCCGCTGTCGCCGTCGGCACGACGATTGCCGCCCTCGGCCTCGCCGTCACGGGGGCGTTCGAGCACCCTCGGGTCGAGGCGCCGCTGCTCGAAGGGCTTCCCGCCGGGCTCGCTGTCGACGGGCTGTCGGGCCTCATGGTCGTGACCGTCACGGCGGTGACCGCGGCCGTCCTCCTGTTCAGCGTCTCGGACATCGGGCCGGGCGAGGCGCGTGCCCGCTTCTTCGGGCTGATGCTGCTGTTCAGCGGCGCGATGCTGACGACGGTCACCGCGACCACACTGACGGTTCTGTTGATGGCGTGGGAGGTGATGGGCGCCACCTCCTGGGCCCTGATCGGCTACTGGTGGCGCGACCCCGAGCGCTCCGGCGCCGCCAATACGGCCTTCCTCACCACCCGTGCCGCTGACCTCGGCCTCTATCTTGCCGCCGGGGCGGCTCTGGCGAGCGGGCAGGTCGGCTCCCTCGCACTTGAGGAGCTGCCGGACGTGACCGGAGCGTGGTCGGCGGTCATCACTGCCGGCGTCATCGCGGCCGCGTTCGGCAAGTCGGCCCAACTGCCGTTCAGCTTCTGGCTGTCTCGGGCCATGCAGGGCCCGAGTCCGGTCTCCGCGCTGCTGCACTCGGCGACCATGGTGGTGGCGGGCGCGTATCTGCTTTTGCGGCTGGAGCCGCTGCTCGCACAGTCCGGCTGGGGCGGGCCCATGGTGGCGTGGACGGGTGCGGTGACGGCGGTGGCGCTCGGCCTGGTCGCCGTCGCGCAGACCGACCTCAAACAGCTGCTCGCCGCCTCGACCTGCGCACAGATCGGCTCCATGGCTTCAGGTCACCGTGCCTGAGTGTTCGCCCGTTGGCAACAGTCCCGCTGGGACGCGTACGCTCGCGGCGTGGTTGATACGACGCCTCTGACCCGT
>NZ_JBEXSH010001469.1:0-1230 GCF_040613555.1 Streptomyces sp. NPDC006265 | reverse complement strand
AAGGCGTCGGTACTCATCGAGGAGGTGCCGTCGGTGCGGGGTGCGGTGCGTGAGGCGGGGATGCCGGGTCCGGACGTACGAGCGGCCAGCGCTGCGGGGCTGATGGGCTGCAGGCGGTCGTTGGACAAAGAGCACTCCCCCAGTAACCGGACGCCGTCGAGACCGCTCCTATTGTCACCTGCTGGTGCGTCAGCCCGGTGCCATACACACGCCAGGGAGCCTCGTCCGCCACCGTCTCGGGAGCCGGTCAGGGCAAAGCATTCGTTGTGTATTCGTGTTTCACGATGTACTTTGGTCGTATCGAGCCGGGCGCTCCGGCCTCTCTTCCTTCTTCCTCCACCGCATCAGCGCGGCCGTACTCGGCTACGGCTGCACGGAAAGGCGCGTTTGCCATGTCCAGGAAGCACCGCGACTTCACCTTCTCCGCTCCCATCGTTTCGGCGGACGATCCACACGCCAACACCATCGCCTCCGCCATCGTGGCGATCGAGGCCCAGTGCGGTGAACGGGAGGGGTGGAACCGTCCCTCCCGCCTCTTCACGCTGCGTCTGCTGCCCGGCGATCGGGTGGAGACGGCTCTGTATCCCGAGGCCATCTGGAACCCCGGCGGCGTCAACCCCGCCGACGCCTTGAGGGGGCTGAGCAGCTCGCTGCCGCCCGTCCCGGACCTTCTTCTGCCCGCCGACGCGGCTCAGGCGCCCGTCTGTGCGGTCGGGTTCATGTTTGAGGGCTGGATGCGCGACACGACCGTCTCGCTGCCCCCGGATGTGGAGCGGCTCCGGCAGATGGGCATGCGGGTGAACCATCTGCTGCCCAACCGGCGGGAAGTCCGGCTCGTGCACGCCGTTGATCTCAACCAGCGCACCTTCCACGTGAAGCGTCACCGGGGTGGAGAGGCGGACGTACGGGTCGCCGGTGGGCGGGACGACGCGGCGGGGCCGGAAGGAACCGTCTCCCTCGCTCTGGCCCGCATCATGCACGCCATGCGCAACGGCGAACAGGTCATTCCCGGTCAGCCCGCCTGATCATCACCCGTCCCGGCCGACGGGCAGTCCTCCCGGCGGCCGGGCCCCACCCAAGGAGTGCCATGCACCGGTTCCCCATGCTGTTCCGCTTCATCGCGAGCGGCGCCACGCCCGAGAACGCCTTCGCCCTCTACGCCGCCGCAGACCGAGAACTCCCGGTCGACCTGTTCTCGCCCCGCGCGGACCTGACGAAGGTGGACCGCGT
>NZ_JBEXSH010001468.1:0-1231 GCF_040613555.1 Streptomyces sp. NPDC006265 | reverse complement strand
GCATGCTCGTCGTCATCGCGGCCGTGTTCCTGGGGCTCGGGTTGTGGCAGGTGCGCTGGCAGCGACGTCTTGTGGTGCTCTCCAACAAGTTGAACAACCAGGCGTTCCAGACGCTGCGGGGCCTGCCCAAGCTGCGGGTGGCGGCGGCCGAGAACTACGCGTACGCCGCGTGGGCGTCGGAGTTCGCGCGCAGCCGGGAGCTCCAGCAGAAGGTCGGCCGCATCAAGAACCTCACGACGGTGCTGGGCGCGGTGTACCTGCCGCTGTGCACCCTGCTGATGTTCATGCTGCTGGCCGGTCCGGCCCGGGGCTCGATGTCGGCGGCGGCGTTCCTCACCTTCAACACGTCGGTGACGATGGTGCTGACCTCCGTCACCCAGCTGACGGGCTCGTTCGTCTCGGCGGTGGCCGCGCTGCCGCTGTTCGAGGAGATCAAGCCGGTGCTCGACGCCACGCCGGAGGTGCGCACGGCGAGCACCCGGCCGGGTCCGCTGACCGGGGCGATCGAGGCGCGGCGAGTGTCCTTCCGTTACTCGGACGACGGTCCGCTGGTCCTGGACGACGTGTCGTTCGAGGTGCGGCCGGGCGAGTTCGTCGCGGTCGTCGGCCCGAGCGGCTGCGGAAAGTCGACGCTGCTGCGGCTGCTGATCGGCTTCGACCGGCCCGTGTCGGGCAGCGTGCTCTACGACGGGCAGGACCTGGCGGCCCTCGACCAGTCGGCGGTGCGCCGCCAGTGCGGTGTGGTGCTCCAGCACGCTCAGCCGTTCACCGGTTCGATCCTGGACGTCATCTGCGGCACCGAGCCGTACACGCCGGAGGAGGCGATGGCGGCGGCCGAGATGGCCGGTCTCGCCGAGGACATCAAGCGGATGCCGATGGGACTGCACACCATCGTCGCGGGCAGCGGAGCCGTCTCCGGCGGCCAGCGCCAGCGGCTGATGATCGCCCAGGCGCTGATCCGCCGGCCGCGCATCCTCTTCTTCGACGAGGCGACCAGCGCGCTCGACAACGAGACGCAGCGCACGGTCATCGAGAGCACCAAGGCTCTCCACGCCACCCGGATCGTCATCGCGCACCGGCTGTCGACCGTGCTGGACGCCGACCGGGTCGTGGTGATGGAGGACGGCAAGGTCATCCAGCAGGGCCCGCCCGCGCAGCTGCTCGCCGACACCGGCGGGCGACTGCACGAGCTGGTGCGGCGTCAAATGGCGTGAGGGGTCAGTCCACTCCC
>NZ_JBEXSH010001467.1:0-1233 GCF_040613555.1 Streptomyces sp. NPDC006265 | reverse complement strand
CGGCCCCGGGCGGCCAGTTCATCGGCGTGGCCGGCGGCGCTCGCGGCGGAGAGCTCGTCGATGTAGGCAAAGGTCAGCTCGGCGAACTTGGCGACCTCGGCGGCGGGCAGACCTGCGGGTACGGCGCCCGCTGCCAGGCATCGCCAGGCCACGCGGGCGCCGACGCGGTAGGCGCTGAGCAGGGCGTCCATCGAACGGCCGTCGCGCACCTCGCCGCGGCCCAGCTCGTAGGCTGCGTCACCGCCGTCACCGCCCGTGGCGTTGCCGCTCGCGAGGTCCAGGTAGTGAGCCAGGGCCGTGCGGACGGCTCGGCGGATGGTGCCCCCCATGTGGCCCGACAGGGCGTTGGCGTAGGGAGGGACCTCGTCGATGATCGCCTGGACCACCTCGTCGGCGGTGGTCTTCAGCGCGGCCCGCAGTGCGGTGACCGTCGTCTCATCCAGGGCCAGCTCGCTGGCCCTCCGGATTGCATGGCTCATGTTTTGTTCCCTGCGAACAATTCAGCCGACAAGATTTACGTCCTGCGGTCAGGACTTTACGCCTTGAGGCACAGCAAGCTGGAGTCATGACGAGTGCAGCCCTCCGCAGTAGGGCGTGGAAACTGCTGGAGATGGTCACGACACCGCTGCTGCCGTCGGACTACCTCGACCTGGTCAGCCCGCTGCGTGCGGGCGCTGACCTGCGTGGGCGCATCGAGGCCGTGCACCCTGAGACGGATGACGCCGCGACCATCGTGATCAGGCCGGGACGGGGCTGGCGCGGCCACACGGCCGGTCAGTACGTGCGGATCGGCGTTGACGTCGACGGGGTGCGCCTGTGGCGTGCCTACTCGGTCACCTCACCGGCACACCGCCGGGACGGCCGCGTCACGATCACCGTGAAGGCGATCCCGGACGGCAAGGTCAGCAACCACCTGGTCCGCAGGGCGAAACCGGGCACGCTGATCCAGCTCGACCAGGCGACCGGTGACTTCGTGCTGCCGGAGGCCAAGCCCGCAAAGGTGCTCTACCTGACGGCCGGCAGCGGCATCACGCCCGTAATGGGCATGCTGCGCGACACCGAGTTCAACGACGTCGTCATGGTCCACTGCGCGCCACAGCCGAAAGACGTGATCTTCCGCAACGAACTGCACGACCTGGTCGCGGACAAGAAGCTGCAGCTCACCGAGGTGCACACCGACACCGACGGCATGCTCGACATCGCCCGTCTCGACGAACTCGTGCCCGACTGGGC
>NZ_JBEXSH010001466.1:0-1240 GCF_040613555.1 Streptomyces sp. NPDC006265 | reverse complement strand
ACATCGTCGCCCATTCCGAGACGACCTGCCTGATGATCGACTGTCCGCGCTGCCGGCGGTCTTGCTCGGTCATGGAGGCGTCGGCGCCGGCGGCCTCGCCGATCTTCATGCTGGCCTGTGAACGCAGCTCGGCGAGAACCTCGTGGCCGACCGGGAGCGCGGTCGGCGCCGCGGTGTCGGGAACCCGGACGATTCCCTGAGGGAGGCCAGCCGGAGACACCTGCGCAGGAACGGGTCGAAGAACCGGCGCGTCCTGCGCGGTGCTCTCCTGGAGCGCCTGGGCGAAGAGGGCGGTGTAGTCGGGGGCCGAGGTCTCCGGCCTGGTGTCGGTCATGATGCCCTCCCGGTGACCACCGGCATTCCTGCCGGCTGCAGCTGCACGCGCCGCCTGGTCACCAGCTCATTGATCGTTTGGTGGGCCGTGCGCGCGGACCGCAGAAGGGTGCGCGGCATCTTCTTGTAGGCCCCGTGCGTGAAGACGTCGGCGCTGTCGGGATCCCACGCGAGCATGCCGACGACGGGTGCCTTCAGGTGCTGCTGCACCTGGCTGGAGTTGAAGGAACCCTCCTCGATCAGCAGCAGCCCGAGCGCGTCGGAGCCCGTGCCGTGGTGCGCCAGTTCCTCCCTCAGGACCCGCACGGCGGGCGCGGCGGCCGCGATCGAGGCCTGGGTGGTGCGGACCACCATGAGGACGGCGTCGGCGCGGTGCAGCAGCGGCGTCGGGTAGCGGGTGGTGGACAGCCGGGTCTCGGACTCGGTGAGGACGCGGCCCGCATCGATGATCACGTCGTGGCCGGTCTGGTCCATCACGCCGAGCAGCCGGGAGATGGGTTCCCAGGTGCGGTTGAGTGACGCCGCCTGCGTGGGGTCGGTCAGTCCGGGCAGGAGCATCCGCTGGCCGGTGTTGTCGCGGTCCAGGCTGACGAAGTGCTGGGAGAACTCCCGTGCGAGGGTGCCCTGTCGGTCCGCGGCCGCCAGGCGGTGCAGTCCGGTGGCTGCGCTGCCTTCTCCGCCCAGGTAGCCGGCCCGGATCGTGCCGCCGGCGGGGTCAGCCTCGACCAGCAGGGAAGGCTTTGGCGACGAGAGGGCGAGCGCGAGCGCCGAGCAGGTCACGCCGCTGGACTTTCCCGATACGAGTGCGATGACGGCCATCAGCTCGTCGCCTTCAGGACGATGGCCACGTCGCCGCCCGTCCCGCCTCCACCTGCCCTCCACGGGTTTTTATACCGGGGCGTCACCA
>NZ_JBEXSH010001465.1:0-1244 GCF_040613555.1 Streptomyces sp. NPDC006265 | reverse complement strand
AAGCCGATCGAGGACGGCGGCAACTCGACGATCAAGGCGACCGACACCTACGCGGGTCGCGCCCTGGCTTGGGGGAAGGACCACACGGGGGGTGGAGCGGGAATGCCCGAGCACGAACAGGACGACCAGGAGCGCGAGTTCGACCTCAGATGGGCGGACGGAGCCGAGCACAAGGAGCCCTCGGCCCGGGCCCGTATGCTCGCCGCGCGCTGGAAGCACGACCCGCCCGGGCCCGTGCCCTTCCGCGCCGACCCGGAGTACGTCGGTTCCCGCCGCCGCTCCTCCTGGATCTCGACCGCCGTGGTGCTGGGCTGCGTGGCGGCGGTGATCGTGCTGCTGGGGTACATCAACTTCAGGGCGCCGTACTAGGCAGCCGACGACAAGTCGGCGCGCCGGTCACCGTCCCTGCATCGTACGATCCCCCGAAACAGCAGGTCGAACGGGGGACGGGCATGAATGAGGACATCCGGGGCGGGCAGGCGGCCGCAGCGCGGCTGGCCCGGGGCACGCAGCTCGACGAGGCACTCGACGTCGACGATCCGGCTGCCTGGACCGGACTGGACGCGGGCGTACGGGCCTGGGGCGGGTACGGGATAGAGGATCTGCCGGGCAAGGCTTGGGTGGAGGCGCTGGACGGGGCGATCGGGCCGCCGGGCAGGTCCGGACCGGGCGCTGGATGTTCCGGTCCTCCCGACGGGGGCCGGAGCCCGCTCACGGGCCCTCGATCGAGCCCCGGCTCGCCGTGGCGCTGTGCCACCCGGACGGCCACACCCGTGAGGCGGCCCTGGCCCGGGTCTCGGATCGTCCCGCCCTGCTGCCCCTGGTCGTCATCCGTGCTGCGGACCGGGCAGCACCTGTACGTTGACAAGGCCCGGGAGCTGCTGCGGGCGGACCTCGACGCGCACACCGGAGTCGCGCTCGCCCCCCTGATCCTGCGCATCGGCCGGCGCGAGCGGGGATCGTACGGCTGGAACTGCTCGGCGCCCTGCTCCGCCGGCACCGCACGGAGCGCCGGCCACTCTGTTCGTCCACCCCGACCGCACCGTACGACGGTTCGCGTACCGGCTGGCCGCCGAGGGGTCGCTGCTCTCCCCCGATCGGCTCGACCGTACCGCCGCCCGGGACGACGACGTCGTCGTGCAAAGCCTGTGCGCAGAGGCGGCCCCTGGCCGCCGTGCGCGAGGACGGCGGCCTCGACGACGTACTCGAACCACTGCTCGCCGTCCGCAACACGCCCGCCCGGT
>NZ_JBEXSH010001464.1:0-1249 GCF_040613555.1 Streptomyces sp. NPDC006265 | reverse complement strand
AGCAGAGCGCGACCGGCGGGACCGGCCTGGTCCTCCTCTCCGAGGAAGGCGGTCAGCCCGGCACGCTGGGGCCCTCGCAAGCCCAGCAGCCGTTCGGGGGCGCCGGGCCGTGTGGACCAGTGCAGCAGGGTCTGCGCGTCGAGCCGGTCTTCGCCGGGGCGTCGCGGGCTGCTCTCGGTGTCGTAGCGGCCGAGGCGCAGGCGGCGCTGGGCGAGCGCGGTGAGGGCGTACTGCCGGGACAGCCATCCACCGGGCACCGGCGGCCAGCCGCCGGGCGGGGTGGCGTCGAGCAGGGCTTCGGCGGCCCAGTTGACGTCCTTCAGGCGCGGGTCGATCTGCCGGGCGCCGAAGGCCTCCCGTACGACGTCCCAGCTGTCGACCATGTCGATGCGCTGTTTGTGGACGCGGGCGGTGATCGCCGGGTCGAGTTCGTTCTGCTCGCGGTCGGTGAGGACGACCAGGACGGCGGGGCCGGGGCGGCGGCCCGCGAGGTGGTCGAGGACGAGTTCGTGGACGGCGAGCGGTGAGGGCGCCACCGCGACACCGGCCGAACGGGCCTCGCCCCAGGCGGGTTCGGCGGGCCCGTCCCACTGGGGCGCGGACCGCAGCAGCACCACCCGGCGTCTGCTCCCGCCGTCGCCGGTCAGGGAGGCGGCGAGAGAGGACTGCGAGGACAGGTACTGGGTGACGGTCGCGGTGTTCAGCCGTACGGCGCCGGGGGCGGCGGCGACGGTGTCGGTCATTCGACGACCTTCCAGGTGATCTCGATGGTCGCGTCGGGGTGGCGGGCGGCCAGTTCGGACAGTTCCGCCTGGAGGTCGGCGGCGGCGCGTGCCGCGGTCGTACGGCGACCACCGGCCGTTCGCGCGGAGCCGCTGCCCGAGGAGGCCGGGGTGGTGGTCTCCTCCGGCGGGGTGTAGGGGATGCGCGGGTCGCTGGTCGACGTGTTCAGGGACAGGTCGTCAGCAGTGGGCTGCGGCGCGGCAGGCGCGGGCGGCGGGACGGCGGCGGCCTGGCTGCGCTTCACCAGGGCGACGACCTCGCGCTGGGCGCGGGCCAGGGCGTCGCGCAGGTCCGCGGTGCGCTGGTCGTCGCGGGCCACGTTGCGCAGCGAGTCGAGCAGTGCCGCGCCCTCGGGGCCGAGCCCGGAGGCGAGTTCGAGGGTGCTCCAGGGCGCGGAGGCGACGGCCTCCGCGACGCTACGGGCCTGTTTGACGGAGGTCCCGTACCGGTCGGCGCTGGTCTCGCC
>NZ_JBEXSH010001463.1:0-1252 GCF_040613555.1 Streptomyces sp. NPDC006265 | reverse complement strand
GCAGGTCACTCAGCCAAGGACATTCCGCCAGGCCTCCGGAACGGCATCCGCCACGTCATGCGCCCCCACCGGCGCGCCGTCCGCCGCCAGCCGCCCGGCCAGCCCGTGCAGATACGCCCCCGCACTCGCCGCATCCACCGCCGACAGCCCCGCCGCCAGCAAGGACCCGCCCAGCCCCGACAGCACGTCCCCGCTCCCGGCCGTGGCCAGCCACCCCGTCCCCGTCGGATTCACCCGCACCGCCCCACCCCCCGAGTCGGCCACCAGCGTCGTGGACCCCTTCAGCAACACGGTCGCCCCGTACCGCCGCGCCAGCTCCCGAACCGCCGCCAGCCGTCCGCCCTCGACCTCTCCCCGCTCCACCCCCAGCAGGGCCGCCGCCTCCCCCGCATGCGGTGTCATCAGCGTCGGCGCCCGCCGCCCCCGCACGACCTCCGCGTCCGCCAGCCGCAGCCCGTCCGCATCGATCAGCACCGGCACGTCCGACGCCAGCACCTCCGCCACCGTCACCGCGTCGTCCCCGGCCCCCGGCCCGACGACCCACGCCTGTACCCGCCCGGCGTGCTTCGGCCCCTGATCCGACACGAGCGTCTCGGGAAACCGCGCGATGACGGCGTCCCCGGCCGGTCCGACGTAGCGCACGGCCCCGGCCCCGCCCCGCAGCGCGCCCGAGACGGCGAGCACGGCGGCCCCCGGATACCGCGCCGACCCGGCGGCGATCCCGACCACACCCCGCCGGTACTTGTCGCTCTCCGCCCCCGGCACCGGCAGCAGCCGCGCCACGTCCTCGTGCTGCAACGCCTCCAGCTCCGGCTCGGCCGGCAGCTCCAGCCCGATACGGACCAGCCGCACCGATCCCGCGTACTCCCGTGCCGGATCGATGAGGAGCCCCGGCTTGTGCGTCCCGAACGTCACGGTCAGATCGGCCCGCACGGCATGCCCGTGCACCTCCCCGGTGTCGGCGTCGACACCGCTCGGCAGATCGACCGCGACCACGGCCCCGCGCGAGCGCCCGGCGGCAGCGGCCAACGGCACCGCCTCCGGCCGCAGCCCGCCCTTCCCCCCGATCCCGACGATCCCGTCGACGACGAGGTCAGCGCCGTCGACGAGCGCCTCACCGGCACCGGCCCCCGCGACCCGTCCCCCGGCCCGCCGCAACGCCACGAGCCCCGCCGCATGCGCCCGCTCCGGCGCGAGCAGCACCGCCGTGACCCCGGCCCCCCGACGGGCCAGCCGGGCCCCGGCGTACAGG
>NZ_JBEXSH010001462.1:0-1253 GCF_040613555.1 Streptomyces sp. NPDC006265 | reverse complement strand
GTACACCGGCCCGCATCGCCCCCTCTCCCTGCCGTGAATCGGCCTTCTGGTGCCGCGGCAGGCACTAGGTCCGTACGGCACCGAACCGGATGTCGTACGACGATTGCGGGTGCATGACGCGCAGCATCCGCTCCCCCTCGGCGGTGACTCTACAAGGCGGCCCGCGACCCCGAGTGGATCCACCGCGACGCCGTCATCACGGACTGACGACATCGTCGGCGCAGGTTGTTAGGCCCGCGGCACCGCCGGGTACTCAGCTGTACATTCCCGGAACCCGCACCCCACGCACCACTCGGGAGATCCGATGCTCCGACTTCCTCCGCGACCAGAACGCCCCCGCATCCCCTGAGCGACAGCACGAACGGAAGGGCGGAGGCATGGAGCGAGGCGCAGACCCGGGGCGGTCGGCTCTGATCGTGATCGACATGATCAACACCTACGACCACGAGGACGCCGAGCTCCTCGTGCCGTCCGTGGAGCAGGTCGTGCCGGTCCTGACCGAGTTGCTCGGCCGGGCCCGGGAGGCGGACGTCCCCGTGATCTACGTGAACGACAATTTCGGGGTGTGGCGTTCGCATCACGGAGAGCTGCTGGACGCGGCCCTGTCCCAGCGGCACGCCCACCTGATCGAGCCGATCCGGCCCGACGACCGGTCACTCTTCGTCATGAAGGCCCGCCACTCGGTCTTCTTCGAGACGCCCCTGTCCTACCTCCTGTGGAGCCTGAGCGTCGGCCACGTGGTCCTGACCGGCCAGGTCACCGAGCAGTGCGTCCTCTACTCCGCTCTGGACGCGCACATTCGCCACCTGGAGGTGACGGTGCCGAGGGACGCCGTCGCCTCCATCCACCCCCACCTGGCGTCCGCGGCCCTGGAGATGATGGAGCGCAACATGGGCGCCCGGATCATCGAGGCGAACGAGACCGACTTCGCGTCTCCCGAGACCTGAGGGTACGGCGCTTCAACCGGACGGTCGCCGAGCGGGTGGCGGTACTGCACGAGCACTATCTCGGCGGTGCGCGTCCCTACGGCCAGGCGCGGCTGCTCGGGCAGATCGGTGACGGCGGCACGCGCGACGTCCGCGGCGTACGGGAGCGGCTCGGTCTCGACTCCGGCTACGTGAGCCGGTTGCTGCGGGCGCTCGAGCGGGACGGCCTCGTCACCGTCGCACCCCACCCCGGCGACCGGCGGGTCCGCACCGTACCGCTGACCGAGGCCGGGCGGCAGGAGCGGGCGCTTTGAGGGTGCAGTTGAT
>NZ_JBEXSH010001461.1:0-1254 GCF_040613555.1 Streptomyces sp. NPDC006265 | reverse complement strand
GGTCGCCGCGGTCCTGGTGGCCGCGCTGGTGGCGGGCGGGGTCGGTGGCGGGGTCGGCTACGTGCTGGCGAAGGACAACGACGAGAGCACCGGCTCGACGACGGTCTCGGCCTCCGCGAACGGCGGTGACGTCAAGCGCGACCCGGGCACGACCGCGGGTGTCGCCGCCAAGGCGCTGCCGAGCACGGTCACGATCGAGGCCGAGAGCACCAGCGGCGAGGGCGGCACCGGCACGGGCTTCGTCTTCGACAAGCAGGGCCACATCGTCACCAACAACCACGTGGTGGCGGACGCGGTGGACGGCGGCAAGCTCACGGCGACCTTCCCGACCGGCAAGAAGTACGACGCCGAGGTGGTCGGTCACGCGCAGGGCTACGACGTGGCCGTCATCAAGCTCAAGGACGCCCCCTCCGATCTGCAGCCGCTCACCCTCGGCGACTCGGACAAGGTGGCCGTCGGCGACTCGACCATCGCGATCGGCGCCCCGTTCGGCCTGTCCGACACGGTGACGACGGGCATCATCAGCGCCAAGAACCGCCCGGTGGCCTCCAGTGACGGCAGCGGCAGCCAGGCGTCGTACATGAGCGCCCTGCAGACCGACGCCTCGATCAACCCGGGTAACTCCGGCGGTCCGCTGCTGGATGCGCGGGGCAATGTCATCGGCATCAACTCCGCGATCCAGTCCACCGGCAACGGCGGCTTCGGCACCGGCCAGTCGGGCTCGATCGGCCTGGGCTTCGCCATCCCGATCAACCAGGCCAAGTACGTGGCCCAGGAGCTGATCAAGAACGGCAAGCCGGTATACGCGAAGATCGGCGCGTCCGTCTCCCTGGACGACGGCTCCGGCGGCGCGAAGATCACCCCCCAGGGCGCGGGCGGCGCGGCACCGGTCGAGCCGGGCGGTCCGGCCGCCAAGGCGGGCCTCAAGCCGGGCGACGTCATCACCAAGCTCGACGGCCGGGTGATCGACTCCGGCCCCACGCTGATCGGCGAGATCTGGACCCACCAGCCCGGCGACAAGGTCACGATCACCTACGAGCGCGGCGGCAAGCAGCACACGGTCGACGTCACGCTCGGCTCCCGCGTCGGCGACAACTGACCCCCACCCGCCCGCACCGACCCGTTACCCTTGTCCCCGCGCCGCCGATCACGGCCGGCGCGGGGAGGTCTCCGAGGACGAGGGCCTGATCGAGGCCTTCACCTCGGGCGAGGACCTGCACACCACGGCCGCCTCCCAGGTCTTCGCGGTGGAGC
>NZ_JBEXSH010001460.1:0-1254 GCF_040613555.1 Streptomyces sp. NPDC006265 | reverse complement strand
CCGCCCACGGGAAGACGTACTGGAAGAGGACGTAGACCACGGCCACGACCAGGACGAGTGAGATCACTGCCTTCGCCCACGCGTGCTCGGATGTCGACGGGGCTCAGCCGTTGAAGTCCTCCCGCGCCAGCAGACCGGTGTCGGGCTGGTCGGTGAAGACACCGTCGATGCCGGTCGCGAAATACGCCTTGTACGCGCCGAAGACATCACCGTAGGCGTCCGCGTCCGCGCCCTTGCGGAAGTTCGCCGGCAGGAACGGGTTCTCGTTGCGCATGGTGTACGGGTGCAGGATCAGGCCCACCTTGTGCGCGTCGGAGACGAGGGTCGTCGGCCGGGTGAGGTTGCCCTGGGCGTCGCGCGGGATGACCAGGTCCAGAGTCGGGCCGATGCCCTGCGCGTAGGAGGCGATCTCCCTGAGGCCGGCCGGCTTGACCAGGTCGGCGACCGTGCGCGGGTCTGCGGTCTCGACGAAGTCCCAAGGGCGCGAGTTCGCCGAGGACAGCAGGACGACCAGCGGGTTGTCGACGAGCTTGTGCAGGCGCTGGACGCTGGTCGGCTCGAAGGACTGGAGGATGACCGGGGAGGTCCGCCGGTCCTTGCGGTACGTGCGCAGCAGTTTGGCGACGCGCTCCTCGAGCGGGAGGCCCTGCCCGCGGAAGTAGGTGGGGTGCTTGAGCTCGGGGTAGATCCACACCTGCTTGCCTCGCCTGCGGGTCTGCTCGTCCTGCCACCTGAGGACCTCTTCGAAGGTGGGGATCTCCCAGCGGCCGTTGTAGAGGGTGTTGTGCGGGCGGTTGGCCGGGATGCGCTCGACCGCGCGCAGCGTCTTCAGCTCGGCGAGCGTGAAGTCCTCGGTGAACCAGCCGGTGGTGGAGACGCCGTCGAGCAGTTTGGTCGTCTTGCGGACGGCGAACTCGGGGTGGTCGGCGACGTCCGTGGTGCCGCTGATCTCCGGCTCGTGACGGCAGACCAGGTGCCCATCCTTCGTCGGGACCAGGTCGCCCGCCTCGACGATGTCGGCGCCCAGGTCGAGAGCCAGCTGGTACGAACCGAAGGTGTGCTCCGGGCGGTAGCCGCTGGCGCCGCGGTGGCCGATGATCGTCGGCTTGGGCAGGTTCCGCACTCCGCCGCCGTGCCGGGTGCCGTCCGCTCGGGCCGTGCCGGCCATGCCGAGCACCGCTCCGCCGGTGCCGAGGACCGCCGCACCGAGAAGGGCCCGCCGTCCGGTACCGCTCGTTTCTTCGTTCGACTCCT
>NZ_JBEXSH010001459.1:0-1257 GCF_040613555.1 Streptomyces sp. NPDC006265 | reverse complement strand
GTACCCCCTGCTCGAGCGGAGTCGAGAGCTTGGGGGAGCGTGCCGGGCATCGCGACGCCGCGGAGACCCATCAGAAGGGCCCTAGTGCCGCGCGGTCCTGGTCAGTCCTCGAAGCCCTCTGCCGCTCGCTTCTCGCGCAGATCCATGATCGCGCGGCGGCGGGCCAGGCGGTGGGTGCGGCGGATCTGGGCCTCCTGGTAGCGGCGCTTGTCGCGCTCGCTCTCCGGGAGGACCTGCGGGACCCGGCGGGGCTTGCCGTCGGCGTCGACCGCGGCGAAGACGAGGTAGGCGGAGCCGACCTGCGTGGCCGGGGCGGACTCGTTCCAGCGTTCGGCCAGCACCCGGACGCCGACCTCCATGGACGTCCGGCCGGTCCAGTTGACCTGGGCCTTGACGTGCACCAGGTCACCGACGCGGACTGGCTCCAGGAACGCCATCTCGTCCATGGACGCGGTGACCGCCGGCCCGCCGGAGTGCCGCCCCGCCACGGCCCCCGCCGCGTCGTCGACCAGCTTCATGATCACCCCGCCGTGCACGGTCCCCAGAAGGTTCGTGTCGTTGTGGGTCATGATGTGGCTGAGGGTGGTGCGGGACGCCGAAGTCGGCTTGCCCGGGATATCCGTACTGCCGGAATCCGCAGCTGGGGCCTGGTCTGTCATGGCCCCCACCTTATGCCGAGGGCGCATGAGGGGGTTTTGTGTCAGCTTCGCCACAGCCGTGCTCTGATTTTCCGACGACTCTTGTATGGCGCACTACCCGGACCTGCACACTGGGGCGCATGAATGATTGGCCCGAGGGATTCTCCGGCGACAACCGCGGCAACCGCTACGGACGCGGCAGCTCGAGCGCACAGCCCGAGAGCGCCCGTGTCATGCGGCAGGTCCGCCGCGGTCCGGCGGCATCGCCCGGGCAGGGCGCCTACGGCGGCGCTCCGCAGTACGCCGGCGGGGTACCCCAGCAGCCGTCGTACGTCGACGGCGGCTACGGGGAGCCGCCGCCCGGCAGCTACGACAACGGTTACAACACCGGCCAGGTCTACGGCTCCCCCGGTGGCAGAGGCCCCGGCGCCCCGGGCGACGGCATGTACGAGCCGCGCCCCGCCCCGAACTGGCGCCGCCGTATCAAGGTGACGGCCATCACGCTGGTGACGCTGCTGGTGGTGACGAGCGTCGGCACGTACTTCTGGGCCGACTCCAAGCTCAACCGCGACGTCGACCTGTCGAAGGTCATCGACCGTCCGGAGACGGGCGAGGGCAC
>NZ_JBEXSH010001458.1:0-1259 GCF_040613555.1 Streptomyces sp. NPDC006265 | reverse complement strand
GAAATGGTCACGGCGATCGCGACGATGCTGCGTTCGGTACGGCTGGAACACGCCGAGGGCCAGGCCATCCGCCAGGTCGCCCGGCTCACCTCCTCCACCCAGTCGCAGAGCACCTCGGCAGCCGGGGCGCCCTGCTGCTCCAGGGGGATGCTCACCCAGCCCGCCTTGCCCAGCCCGTATCCGGCGGGCTCGGCGCCGGGGCAGGCCAGCGCGTGCGCGTGCGCCGTCTCGTCCTTGAGCTTCACCGTCACCCCAAGGGGGTAACTGCCGTCCTGGACGCCGAGGAAGACGAACACCTTCTTGTTGACCTTCGCGACGGACTCGCCCCAGGGGAATTCCTCGACGGCGTCCGGCAGCCCCAGTGCGAACACACGCACTTTCTCCCACTTCTTCACGGCATTCCTGGGCACGGCCATCGTCGTCCTCCGGGCTCGTCGTCGGGCTCCGCACCCCTCACGCTAGCCTCGGCCACCGACAGCGGCACGGGCTGCACGACCGAGGGGTGTCATGAGCAGGCAAAGCAGGACGAACCGTCCCTACGACATCGTGCTCTTCGGAGCGACCAGTTTCGCCGGGGCGCTCACCGCGGAGTACCTGGCCGCCCACGCGCCAAAGGGGCTGCGCTGGGCGATCGCGGGCCGCAACGCCGGGAAGCTGGAGCGGCTGCGGGACCGGCTGCCCGCCGACGCCAAGGTCGCGGTGGAGCGGGCGGACGCCTCCGACCCGGCCTCGCTGCGCGGCCTCGCCGCAAAGGCGCGCGTGCTGGCCACGACGGTCGGCCCGTACGTGACGTACGGCGAGGAACTCGTCGCCGCCTGCGCGGACGCCGGGACCGACTACCTCGACCTCTGTGGCGAGCCGGAGTTCGTGGACCTGATGTACGTCCGGCACGACGCACGCGCGCGGGAGACCGGGGCGCGACTGGTGCACGCCGCCGGGTTCGACTCGATCCCTCACGACCTGGGCGTGTACTTCACCGTGCAGCAGCTGCCCGAGGACGTGCAGCTGACCGTGGAGGGCTTCGTCACCGCGGACGCGGCGTTCTCGGGCGGGACCTTCGCCTCCGCGCTCGGCCAGTTCGCGCGGCAGCGGGAGATGGCGGCGGCCGCCCGGGACCGGCGGCGGCACGAGCCGCGGCTGGTGGGCCGGCGGGCGTCGGCGCCGCTGGGCGGGCCGCGGTTCGCCAAGGAGGTCGGGGCGTGGGCACTGCCGATGCCGACCATCGACCCGCTGATCGTGCGGCGCTCGGCGTCGGCCCT
>NZ_JBEXSH010001457.1:0-1260 GCF_040613555.1 Streptomyces sp. NPDC006265 | reverse complement strand
GTTGTCGCGACGGGAGAGGTCCAGCACGTCCGGATCGGCGAACCGCTCCGGGTCCCGGTCCGCGGGCACCGATGTCCCCGAACAGCGTCCACCACCACCAGGCGTTCGTCCCCGAGTTGACCACGACGTCCGGCAGCACGGTCACTCCGCGCGCGGCCAGCGCCGGCTCCGCCTCCGGCCGTACGGGCATGTTGGCCGCCTCCACGACCCAGCGGGCGGTGATCCGCTCCTGGTTCCCGGCGTCGATCGCGTACGACACGGCCGCCGGCACCAGCACGTCCGCGTCGGCCGACAGCCAGGCGTCGCCCGCCAGTTCGCGATCGCCGGGGCGCAGCGCGGAGCGGTCCACCATGCCGTGGGCGTCCCGCGCGGCGAGCAGCGCCTCGACGTCGAGGCCCGCCCGGTTGGCGATCGTGCCCTTGAGGTCGGCGACGGCCACGACCGTGAGCCCCGCGCGCGTGAGGAAGCGCGCCGTGGCCCCGCCCATGGTGCCCAGCCCCTGGAGGGCGACCCGCGTCCCGGCGTACGGCACACCGGCCCGGTCGAGGGCGGCCAGGGCCGCCTCGGCCACACCGCAGCCGCCGACCAGTTCGTCCAGACCGATGCCGTCGACCTCGACCGCGAACGCGTCCCGGAGCCGCCGCCGGGCCTCGGCCTCGTCGTCCAGCAGCGGATAGACGGCCTGGATCGAGGAGACCAGCCCCGCCTCGGCCGCGGCCCGGTCGACCAGGTCCTGGGTCAGCCCCAGGTCCTCACCCGTCGTCCAGCAGCTCTCTATGTACGGCCGCATGGCGCGCAGGTAGCGCACCAGCAGCGGGTACGCCTCCGGGTCCAGGGGATCGCAGTCGATGCCGCCCTTGGCGCCGCCGAGCGGGACGTAGCGGTTCGCGGGGTCGTAGTGCAGGGCCTCCTTCACGGTCATGCCGCGGGCGAGATCCGCGACCTCGTCCAGGGTGCAGCCGGCGCGCATCCGCAGACCTCCGCTGGAGACACCGCGCACCAGCCGGTCGACGACCAGGAAGCCCTGCCGGCCCGTGAGGTGATCGGTCCAGGTCAGGGACAGCAGGGGGGTGGCCATACGGGCTCCTTCGCCGCCGGGATACTGAATCGCCGGTCAGTATCTCCTTCGGATCTCCTCCGGTGGGACCCCTGTGATCCGGTGTTGTCGGAGCTGAATCCGTACTCGGCCCACACCATCACATGGGTGACGTCGTCCGCGGGCGGGGCGAGGTCGAGGAGCGTGCGCGCGGGGATGCCGCC
>NZ_JBEXSH010001456.1:0-1263 GCF_040613555.1 Streptomyces sp. NPDC006265 | reverse complement strand
TGATCCCGACTTCGTCATCGCGCCGCCCATCGTCGTGAGGTCAGTGGAGAGGGCGAAGCGGCGCCAACCGGGAAAGTTGGCGCCCGCGTCGGGGGTCAGCGCGCCGAGCAGCCGCTGGCCGGCCGGGGAGGCCCAGCGCGAGTAGGGGTGGATCTCGACCCGGGCGACGGCCAGGCAGCTCAGGGTCAGGGCGAGCGGCAGCGCGAACCACAGGGCGACCAGGTGCCGGGGCATGTCCGGCGGAAGCGGCGTCAGCAGCGCGGCCACGCCCAGCCCCAGGACGGCGACGGCCGCGACGCGCACCTGCCGGACGGCCGTCGCGACCGTCGTACGGGCGCTGTCGGGCACCGCGAGCCCCGCGCGCACCAGTCCCTCGGCGATCCCGCGCACCGGGTCAGCCGCGGCGGCCGTGGCCCGCACCGGCGCGATACGGCACCGCCCCTCGGGACCGATGGCCCCTATCACCGACCGCTCCATCTCGTCCCGCCCGCGCGGGTCGACGACCGTCGCCCAGCCGGTGTGGGCCAGGAGCAGCCGGCGCTGGCGGGCCATGGCGACCAGGGTCACGTCGGCGACCCGCCGAGGGCCGCCGGAGAGGAAGGCGGCCTCGTACAGCGTGAGTTCACGCACCCGGCCGGTGTCCGCGTGCACGGCCGCCGCGTGCACGGCGGCCAGGCACAGGCGCGTGCACGCCGTGCCGGCCACGGCCCAGGCCGCCAGCAGGAAGAGAACCCAGAGCATATGTTGTTTGTATGTGACACGGTCCCGAAAACACCATGCCTCGTTCACAATCCGGACGGAGTGTTGTCGGTACGTGACGTTCCGTTTCAGTCCGGTGGCGGGCTGTAGGCGGGCGGCGGGAGCGTGTAGTCCGGGGAGGGGGACGGTGGCGGGTCGGCGGGGCCCGGGTCGGCGGCCGGGGGAGCGCTGTCGCCGGCCAGATCGCGGGCCACGGCGTCGAAGTCGACGTAACCCGTGGCCTCCAGCACCTTGATGTGGTCGAGGACGGTCGAGTTGGCGTCGTCGGCGAGTTCGCGCACCAGGGAGTTGCGGGTGCTCGCGCGGACCTGGGCGACGACCGAGAACACCTTGCCGTGCGCCAGTCGCAGGATGTTGGCGAACTCGCGGTCGTACTCGGCGCCCTGCGCCCGGTCGAGCCGGTCCAGCCATTGCCGCTGCTGCTCGTTCGGCTCGTCCGGCAGGGCGTAGAGCTTGCCGTCCGAGCCGGACATCGACTGCACCATCGGCTCGAGCAGGTCGCCC
>NZ_JBEXSH010001455.1:0-1265 GCF_040613555.1 Streptomyces sp. NPDC006265 | reverse complement strand
ACCAGGGCCTGGGGGTCGACCCTGATCGGGGGTTCCATGAACACCACCGGTCCGTTCGACGCGGCCACGAACTTTCCGGTTCCGATGAGGGTCAGGCCGGGAGGCGCCGACGGCGGGGTGAGCGGGGCCCCCGCGGGGTGCGGCCGAGCCCGGCACCCACGGGGGCGGGGCCGACTGTCAGTGGGGCGTGGCAGGATCGGGGGCGTGGCAGAGACAGCATCGAAGACGACCGACAAGACCTCCGGCGGCAGCCGGCCGCGACTGATGCTCATGGACGGGCACTCGCTGGCCTACCGAGCGTTCTTCGCGCTGCCCGCGGAGAACTTCACCACCGCGACGGGCCAGCCGACGAACGCGATCTACGGCTTCGCGTCGATGCTCGCCAACACGCTGCGCGACGAGGCGCCCACGCATTTCGCGGTCGCCTTCGACGTCTCCCGCAAGACCTGGCGGTCCCAGGAGTTCACGGAGTACAAGGCGAACCGCTCCAAGACCCCGGACGAGTTCAAGGGCCAGGTCGAGCTGATCGGCGAGCTCCTGGACGCGATGGGCGCCCAGCGCTTCGCGGTGGACGGCTTCGAGGCGGACGACGTCATCGCCACGCTCGCCACCCAGGCCGAGGCCGAGGGCTTCGAGGTGCTGATCGTCACCGGCGACCGCGACTCCTTCCAGCTGGTCAGCGAGCACACCACCGTGCTGTACCCGACCAAGGGCGTCTCCGAGCTGACCCGCTTCACTCCGGAGAAGGTATTCGAGAAGTACGGGTTGACGCCCGCGCAGTACCCTGACTTCGCGGCCCTGCGCGGCGACCCCTCCGACAACCTCCCCGGCATTCCCGGCGTCGGCGAGAAGACCGCCGCGAAGTGGATCAACCAGTTCGGCTCCTTCGCCGAGCTCGTCGAGCGCGTCGAGGAGGTCAAGGGCAAGGCCGGCCAGAACCTCCGCGACCACCTGGAGTCCGTCAAGCTGAACCGCCGGCTCACCGAGCTGGAGCGCCGGGTCGAGCTCCCCAGGGGCGTCACCGAGCTGGAGCGCGCGGCCTACGACCGCAAGGCCGTGGCGATGATCCTGGACACCCTGGAGATCCGTAACCCGTCGCTGCGCGATCGGCTCTTCGCCGTCGACCCGGGCGCCGAGGAGGCCGAGACCACCCCGGTCAGCGCCGAGGGCGTGGAGCTGGACGGCACGGTGCTCGGCACCGGCGAGCTGTCCGCCTGGCTCACCGAGCACGGCACCCAGCCCCTCGGCATCGCCACGGTCGACAC
>NZ_JBEXSH010001454.1:0-1266 GCF_040613555.1 Streptomyces sp. NPDC006265 | reverse complement strand
CCGGATCGACCCGTACCCACACACCGGCGCCGCTTCCGCCCCCCCGGGCCATCCGCGCGGCCTGCGCGGCCGTGAGCGCGGCGGCCAGCGCGGCACCCCGGCCGGGCGGCACCCGCAGCAGCGCCCGCTCCCACTGCTCCCCGGGCGGTGGCGCCCCCACCCGCCGGGGCCGCCCGGCGGCGGGGACGGGCAACGGCACCGGCCCCAGCACCTCGGCCTCGGGCGGCAGTTCGGCCGTACGGAGGAAGTCGGCCACCGCCTCGGCGGGGCCCGACACGGACGCCATCCGCGACACCGGCGGGAATCCCAGCTCGGACCGCTCGGCGAGTTCCCGCACCGCGTGTCCGACGGGATCCCAGCGGACGAGCGCCTGTACGGGGCGCAGCGTCGGCTCGGCCACGACCACCACCGTGCCGCCGGCCGACTGCGGCCGGACGAGGGACGCGGCCGCGATCCACCGCCGCAACGCGTCCTCCCCGGCCCGCAGATCGGGCCGCCCGAGCATGGCCCACCCGTCCAGCAGCAGCGCCGCCGCGTACCCGCCCTCGGCGACGGGCTCGGCCCCCGGCGTGCTCACGACCAGTGCGGGCGCCCCCGGCACCGTGTCGAGCACGTGTTCCCGACCCGAGGTGCGCACCGGCACGGCGGGGAAGGCCCGGCCGAGTTCCTCGGCTGTCCGCCGCGCACCGACGACCGAGGCACGCAGGCGGAAGGATCCGCAGTCCGGGCAGTGCCAGCCGCTCTCCGCGCGCCCGCACCACCCGCAGTTCAGGGCATCGCCGTCGGGTGCCTCCAACGGCCCCGAGCAGTGCCGGCAGCGCGCGGGCGCCCGGCAGTGGGCACAGGCCATGCGCGGCACGTACCCCCTGCGGGGCACCTGCACCAGCACCGGGCCGTTCCGCAGCCCGTCCCTGACGGCCTGCCAGGCGAGCGTCGGCAGCCGGGCGGCCCGGGCGGCCTCGTCCCGGGCGAGATCCTGGTCGCCGACGGTCCGTACCAGCGGAGCGGCTCCCCGTACCTGGTCCCGCCCGGCGACGAGCGGCCGGGCCCAGCCGCTCTCGACGAGTTGTGCGGCCTCCACCGTGCAGCCCCAGCTCCCCAGCAGGAAGCCGCACTTGTCCTGGGCGGCCCGCAGCAGGAGCACCTCGCGGGCATGGGGCTGCGGGGCGTGCTGCTCGCTGTGGCTGTCGTCGCCGTCGTCCCAGACGGGCAGGGACTGGACCATGCAGGCCTTGCGGGCGGTCTGCCGGTCGAGTTCCAGGAAGG
>NZ_JBEXSH010001453.1:0-1268 GCF_040613555.1 Streptomyces sp. NPDC006265 | reverse complement strand
GTCCTGGACATGCGCACCTACCGCAACGCCAACTCGCCGGACGACCAGCCGGTCGACCCGCAGGGCTCCTGCTCGGCGGCGCGCTGCTGCCGCCCGTGGCCCCCTTCGCCCACGCGGACTTCCGCGGGCACATGGTCCAGCACCTCCTCATCGGCATGTACGCGCCGCTCGCGCTGGTCCTGGCCGCCCCCGTCACACTGCTGCTGCGTACCCTGCCCGCGTCGCGGGGCCGGCGCCTGACCGCCGTGCTGCACAGTCCGCCCGCCCGCGTGATCGCCCACCCGGCGGTCGGACTGGCGCTCTCCACGGGCGGCCTCGCGGTGCTGTACTTCACCCCCCTGTACAACGCGATCACGTCCGACCCGGCGGCGCACTGACTGCTGCACGCGCACTTCCTGCTCTCCGGGTGCCTGTTCGCCTACGCCGTCGCCGGCCCCGACCCGGCCCCCGCCCGGCCGGGTGTCAGGGCCCGGCTGGTCTACCTGGGCGTCGCGATCGCGGCGCACGCCGTGATCTCCCAGTTGATGTACGGCGGTTTCTGGGCCGACATCCACGCGCCCGTCGACCAGGTGCAGGGCGGCGCGGAGATCATGTACTACGGCGGCGACCTGGCCGAGTTGCTGCTGGCCGCCGCGTTGGTGGCCACCTGGCGGCCCGAGCCCCGGCGCGCGGCGGGCCGGGGTGCGGGGCCGGGAGTTGTCCCGGCCCGGAATGTCAGTGGCGGGTCGTAGCCTTCGAGCAGGTGGGGCGTGGAGCAGGTGCGGCGTCGCGCCCCGGGACCCGTCGCCTTGCCGGAGAGGAGCACGCCGTGACCCGACCGCCGACCGTCGCGCAGCGGCGTGTCATCGACGCCGCCGACCCCGTCACCGGGCGGCTGCGGGGCACGGAGTCGCAGCTCACGGCGCTGGTGAAGCGGGGTCTCGCCTTCCGCCACCCCCGGCCGCCGCACGATCACTTCCTGACGCCGGAGGGGCACCGGGTGCGGCAGGGCGTCACCCAGGTGCCCGAGCCGGAAGGACCCGGGGAGGCGCCCGCCTCGACCGGGGTGTTCGCCGCCCGCGTCGGCGGCGAGGAGGACGCCGCGGATGCCGGGCCCGCCCGGCGCCGAGAGGTGCACAGCGCCTGGCAGGGGCTGCTGGAGCTGCGCCGGATGACCAACCCGGGCGGGGACGTGGACCGGCCGTGCGGCTGGGAGCGGGCACATCTGGTGCGGGCCGCCGCGCTGGCGCTGGAGGCGGCCGGGCACGGTCCGGCAGGGCGGGAGGGCC
>NZ_JBEXSH010001452.1:0-1273 GCF_040613555.1 Streptomyces sp. NPDC006265 | reverse complement strand
GCCGCTCCGGCCCCTGCCGGTGCCTCGCCGCGGGCAGCCCGGGCCCCCTCCCGCCGCGTGGCCCGGGCCTCGACGAGCGGCTCACCGTCGCCGCCCCGGGCCTCGCTCGGCCGTCCGAGGGCGGCAGCGCCGAGCCGCTCGGCCCCGATGCGGTCGGGCTCCGTCCGCTGCGCAGCAGTCGCGCCGGCGGCCGAGCGGAGTTCGCTCTTCACGCGTTCGACGGCGCCGGCCTCCAGCGCCCGGCGGATCGCGCTCAGCTCGTGCTCCAGCTCCGCCGGCTCAGGGAAGTTCTCGTCCCGTTCCAGGAGGACACCCGCAGGCGAGACGCGGGAGGCGAGGTCCGCGAGGATGTCGAGGACCGGCCGGGGAACCGGATGGGCGTGGCTGTCGTGCCAGACGCCGTCGCGTTCGAAACCGCCGGCGACATGGACGTAGGCGATGGCCTCCAGCGGGAGCTCCGCGAGGGCCTTGGCCGGGTCTTCTCCGCGGTTGACGTGGTTGGTGTGCAGATTGGCGACGTCGATGAGGAGGCGGACGCCCGTGCGGTCGGCGAGGTCGTAGAGGAACTGGCCCTCCGTCATCTCCTCGCCCGGCCAGCAGATCAGCGCCGCGATGTTCTCGACGGCCAGCGGCACCGGCAGTGCGTCCTGCGCGATGCGGACGTTCTCGCACAGGACGTCCAGGGCGTCCCGGGTTCGCGGGACGGGCAGCAGATGGCCCGCCTCCAGGTACGGGGAGGCGGTCAGCGGCCCGCCCGCCCGTACGAACGCGATGTGCTCGGTGACCAGTGGGGAGCCCAGCGCCTCCGCGCGCTCGGCCAGCGCGGTCAGCCGTCCCGCGTCGGGCCGGTCCGCGCCCCCGAGGCCGAGCGAGACGCCGTGCGGCACCACGGTGATGCCGCGCTCGCGCAATCGCCGCAGCGAGTCGGGCAGGTGCCCGGGGCAGACGTTCTCGGCCACCGCCTCGACCCAGTCGATCCCCGGCATCCGCTCCACGGCGTCCGCGATCTCCGGCCGCCACCCGATGCCCGTCCCCAGTCGCTCCATCGTCCCCTCCTCCACCCGGCCCGTTCCCCGAACGTGAGGGGGGTATGGCCCAGCCGCCGGTCCCCGAACCGCGCCCCGCCCTCCTTCAGAGCAACATTTGAGGTTCGCGGGCCCCGCTCCCCGCCCCCACCGACGGAGGCACGAGGGTCGCGTCCCGCCCCGATACGACGTAGACCGGACCTAGAAGACTCATGAAGATCTTGGTGAGGGGCCATCCGGCCGGAGGC
>NZ_JBEXSH010001451.1:0-1274 GCF_040613555.1 Streptomyces sp. NPDC006265 | reverse complement strand
GTAGTCGCCGGTCTCCTCAAGACCCTTGAGCGGCTGGCCGGCCTCGCCGCGCTTGAGGCGCTTGACCAGCTTGGCGAAGTCCCCGTACCACTTGGCGCCGCCCCCGACCCGTTGACGCTCTCCCGTCCCCTCCCTAGGGTCTGGTCGGCCATCCGTACGGCGTTCGAGATGCCGGCCACCTCAGTGGCCCCCTGAGCCCCGTGGACCCGTGGAGGAACACACATGGCACGGCCGCCGTCGCTGACGTTCCGTTCGCCTGGACCGTCCGGCCCTTCGGGCTGGAGGACGTGAGCCTCGGGCAGGGCGTCTTCGCCGACAAACGGCAGCTGATGCTGGATCACGCCCGCGGCTACGACGGGAACCGGCTCGGCATCGGCGGCACCAGCATCGCGGAGTTCTGGAAGGCGCGGGACGTGATCGCGGGCACGATCGGCGCGGCCACCGCCGAGACGTGCTGCGCGTACAACATGCGCAAGCTGAGCCGGACCCTGTCCTTCCACGAGCAGGAACCGAAGTACATGGAGTACTACGAGCGGGCCCTGTACAACCAGGTGCTCGGCTCCAAGCAGGACGAGCCGGACGCGGAGAAGCCCCTCGTCACGTACTTCATCGGGCTGACGCCCGGTCATGTCCGGCACTACACACCCAAGTAGGGTACGACCTGCTGCGAGGGCACGGGCGTGGAGAGTGCCACGAAGTACCAGGACACGGTGTACTTCGCGAAGGCCGACGGCAGCGCGCTGTACGTCAACCCGTACAGCGCGTCCACGCTGACCTGGGCGGAGAAGGGCGTCACGGTCACGCAGACGACCCGCTTCCCGCAGGAGCAGGGCAGCACGCTGACCTTCGGGGGGAGGAGTGCCTCCTTCACGCTGCGGCTGCGGGTGCCGTCCTGGGCGACCGCCGGGTTCCGGGTGACCGTCAACGGGCGTGCGGTGTCCGGGAGTCCGAAGCCGGGGAGCTACCTCGACGTGTCCCGGGCCTGGCGGGCGGGTGACACCGTTCGCATCGCCGTGCCGTTCCGGAGGCGGGTGGAGAAGGCGCTGTACGACGCTTCCCTGCAGACCCTGTTCCACGGGCCGGTCAATCTGGTCGCCCGCGACGCGGCCACGGAGTACCTGAAGGTGGGGCTGTACCGCGACGCCGGGCTGTCCGGCGATCTGTCGCCCTCCCTCTCACCGGTGCCGGGCAAGCCGCTGCACTTCACGCTGGACGGGACCGAGTGGGCGCCCTTCGCCGAGGGGACGGAGGATCCGACGCACGCCTACTTCCGG
>NZ_JBEXSH010001450.1:0-1279 GCF_040613555.1 Streptomyces sp. NPDC006265 | reverse complement strand
GGGCCGCCGCCGGTCAGTGGTCCGGGCCGCCGCCCAGCCGGTCGGCCAGGCAGGCCAGGTACAACGCCATGGCCGTCCGGTGCTCGCGCAGCGGACGGCCGGTGAGCTGCTCGATCTTGTTCATGCGGTAGACGACGGTGTTGCGGTGGATGTGCAGCGCCGCGGACGCCCGGACGAGGCTGAAGCCGCTCTCGCACCATGCGGTGATCGTGTCGCGCAGCGCCGGCCAGTCCGGCTGGTCCCGCAACGGCGCCGCGGTCAGGTCGAGCAGGCGGGTGCGGGCGGACTGGCTGACTGCCGCGAGCAGTTGGTGGACCCGCAGATCGCCGATCGCGTGGACGGTACGGCCGCCGTCCACCCGGGCGCCCAGGCGCAGGGCGTCACAGGCGTCCTGGTAGGAGTCGTGCAGACCACCGACCGAGGCGGCAGGTTCGCCGATGCCCGCGCGGGCGGCGAGGCCGTCCTGGGCGGCGATGACGTCCGTGACCCGGCGGCAGTCGGCGACGAGCGAGTCCGCGGGGGTCCTGGCCGGCAGCCGGTGCAGGACGCCGATCCAGCCGGGGGCCGCGCCGGCGACGATGTCCTGCGGGTCGGCGAAGACGTCCCGGACCGTCCGCAGCAGCTCGGAACGGACCAGCGTCATGTCCCGGGCCGGGGTGCCGCGGCGGACGCCCGGGTCGGGCACGCTCACCTCGAACGCCACCGCGACCCGGCGCAGCCGCAGGTCGAAGCCGAGTTCAGCGGCCCGGAACATCAGGAAGTCGCCCTCCACGACCAGCGGGTCGTAGGAGGCGATGTCGGTGAGCAGCTTCTCGGCCGCCCGCTCGGCGAGCAGCCGGGAGCGCAGCATCACGGACTCCCGGATGAGGATCTCCGTCTGCCGCTTCACCAGCAGACCGAAGCGGCCCACCTGGGCGGGCGTGCCCGTGATCCCGACGGTCCCGACCGCCTGCCCGTCCGTGACCAGGGGCAGGGTGATCCCGGGCCGCACCCCGCGCAGCTGCTGGGCCTGGGACGCGTTGTGTGTGGCGGGCTCCTTCGTGCGGACGACCTCGACGGACGCCTCGTGGAAGGTGCCGACGCGGCTGCTGTCGCCGCTGCCGATGACCGTGCCCTTGGCGTCGGTGATCAGCACGTTGAAGCCGATGACCGCGGAGGTGTCCCCGGCGATCTCCTGCGCGAGTGACGGGCTCAGCACGGTGTCCCTCCCGTCCTGGAGCGGTGCCAGGGTTGGACGCACCGTACAGGGGAGGGGGTGCCTCCAGCCACAAGTTCGTAC
>NZ_JBEXSH010001449.1:0-1279 GCF_040613555.1 Streptomyces sp. NPDC006265 | reverse complement strand
GGCGCGGATGGTGTCTGGGCCCCCCCGCGGGTGCGGCTCTCCCGGGGCGCTATGGTCACCGCCCGGTCGGCCGGCACCACGCGGGGGCGAAGGAGCCGTTGCCGAGCGTGCACGACGACTCGCGCAGCCGCTCACCGGCCGGGTCGTAGCCCTCGTCGTCCCAGGTCCACTCCGACATCGGCCACCCTCCCCTCTCCGAGACTTTCACCTCTGGATCACGAAACCGCGCGCGTTCGCCGCCGGACGCGGCTGTGCTGGGCCATGACCTCTTCGGCCGGGCGGTCAGTACTGAAGGACGGGCGGCCTCCCTCGTACCGCTCCCACAAAGAGGCGTAGAAGAGCCGGAGCGACAGGCCGGGGCGCGCCGCCTCGTCCGCCGCCCAGTCCACGGCCTCCAGGCTGGAATCCGATCCGTCGACACCCACGACCAGCGGGAGCTCCACGGTCACCCCCACTTTCCCGCCCGGCAACTGCCGGGAGCCCCTGTCAATACCGTCGCACCGCATGGGTTACGTCGCGACACATGAACCGGCTCTCGACGGGCGCCCTCGGCCCGGGTTGCACTGCGGCGATTTGCGACGATCGTGGAGTCATGCGGCTGGAGAAGGAACGGGGTTCCATTCCTCGCGTCGCCGCCACAGCCGTCGCATCGGCCTGATACAAGCCGGTTTCCCCTTCGAGGTCGGCGCAGGGAAGGCGAGCATGGTTGCCAGGACCGGCGTCTTCGGCGCCCTGACCAACAAGCCTTGCGAACAGCCCCTCCCCCTCGCTCGTGAGGAGTCGTTCGCGACCGACGCGCGCATCCCGACGAGGGCAAAAGAGCCGACCGCTCCTGGACCATTCACACGGGCACGTCGCCCTCTGGGGGGTCCGGGCTACCAGCCCGGTACGCGCTTACGAGTTCGACGCGGCTGCGGTCGGTGAGCTGCACGCACCCCACGGCGCCGGCGAGGTGCCCTGACGAGGCGAGAGACGAGGATGATCGCGGTGCCTGAGACCCCGCACATCGTCAGCGATGTGATGACCCAGACGGTGGTGGCCGTCGGACGCGACGCGCCCTTCAAGGAGATCGTGCAGACCATGGAGCAGTGGAAGGTCAGTGCCATGCCGGTCCTGGAGGGAGAAGGGCATGTCATCGGCGTCGTCTCCGAGGCTGACCTGCTGCCCAAGGAGGAGTTCCGCGACAGCGACCCGAGTCTCTTCGAGCAACGCCGACGGTTGTCCGACCTTGCCAAGGCCGGGGCGGTGACGGCGGGGGATCTCATGAGCACTCCCGCGA
>NZ_JBEXSH010001448.1:0-1285 GCF_040613555.1 Streptomyces sp. NPDC006265 | reverse complement strand
GTTGCGATTGACGCTTGAATGATCGGCGTCAGAGGAGCAGCGTACGGGGAGTCAGCGTCCGCCGGCACGGGCGGCGACTCCGGGTCCGGTTCCGGGGAGTCGGCCGGCGGCGAACTGGCGGGCAGCTGGCTCGCGACGACCGGCGGCAAGGCCGTGGCCCTGGTGATCACCGGCAAGCAGGCCGCGCTGTTCGGCACCGGCGGGAGCGTGTGCAGCGGCACCGCGGGCGAGGAGTCCGGGATGCGCATGATCCGCCTGAAGTGCACGGACGGCTCCAAGGACCGGGCGACCGGCATGGTCGACTCCGTGAGTGGGAGAAGCCTGAAGGTCACCTGGGAGGGCGGCCTCGGCGCGGAGACCTACCGGAAGGCCGAGGGCGGCAAGCTCCCGACGGGCCTGCCGACGGCAAGCCTCGGCTGACACCCGACGGCGTACGGACGGGCCACGGATCGCCTGAGGGCACCGCGGCCCGTCCGGCGTTCGGGCGGTCACCGGGGGCCGAGGGCTCGAACGGTCACCGGGGGCTCAGGGGCCCGTCCGGGGTTGGGGGAGTCACCGCGGCCAAGGCACCCGCCGACGTTCGCGCAGTCACCGCGAGCCCAGACACCCGTCGGCGATCGCGCAGTCAGCGGGTGCCCAGGGGCCCGTCCGCGTTCGGGGGAATCGTAGGGGGTGCGTGCCCCTGCGGCAGTCGCGTGCGTGATGATCCAGGGGCCCGATGCCGCTTTGTTCGACACGTCCAGAGGACCTCATGCGCACCTACCCCCTCACCCTGGCCGCCGCCCTCGCCGCGACGGCCCTGCTGACCGGTTGCAGCGACGACAAGTCCGGTGGCGACGACGTCAAGAACGCGGACCGGCCGAGCGACTCGGCCTGCGCGCTCGGCGACATGGGTGTGGAGGTCGGCGCCGGCGCCGCCCCGGCCGCGGGGGACACCGGCACCGTCACCGTCACGCTCACCAACAAGGGCGCGCAGTGCACGCTCAAGGGCTTCCCCGCCGTGGACCTGCTGGCCGACGACAAGACGACCTCCGTCTCCCCGGACGAGGGCGCGAAGGCCCAGTCGCTGGCCTTCGGGAAGGGCGGCACCACATCCTTCACGATCACCTACGTCCGGGGCGAGGCGGGCTCCGCGGAGAGTCTCGACGTGCACAAGGCGTCCTTCACCCTGCCCGGCGACACCAGGACGGCGCACGAACTGACGTGGTCGTACGGCGCGGTCGCATGGACGGACGACAAGAAGCCCTCGGTGAGCGGCTTCGAGACGTCGGGCGTCTGACGGCAC
>NZ_JBEXSH010001447.1:0-1286 GCF_040613555.1 Streptomyces sp. NPDC006265 | reverse complement strand
CCAGGCCCCCCCCCCGGGGTGTGCACGCCCGGGGCGCGCCCCTCCGGCGCCCCCGGACCTACGCTGGATACATGTACGCACGCCGGCGTCACACGTACTTCGCGATGATGGGCCTCTGCATCGGCCTCTTCGTGCTGGCCTGGGGTGTCGTGCGCCTGTGGTCCGTTCCCGTCGCCGTCGGGATGTGTGTCGTCGCCATGGTCATCCCGCCTGTGGCGGCCATGGTCGCGAACCGGCGCGGGCCGGAGGACCGGTGGTGGGACGACCCGTCCGGTGACCCCAAGTCCGACGAGTGGTGGGACGAGCTGGACGGCAAGAAGCGCCCGCGCTGACCGGCGTCCGCCTCACCCGCCCGGGGCTGACCGGCGTCCTCCCCGCCGGCCGGGGGTATCCGCGCCGCGCCCCATGAGACTGACAGCGGCGGTCCTGGACGCCCCGCACGCCCGGGGGCTCGCGCACTTCTCTCTGCGGCTGCTGCCCGGCTGGGGCGTCTGGCGGGACGAGGAGAGCCCCGACTGGGTCCACATCCGGCCGCCCGGCGGCGGCACGGGGCTGTCCTTCCAGACGGAACCCGACTACCGGCCGCCGGTCTGGCCGAGCGGGCCGGACCGGCCGCGGATGATGGTCCACCTCGACCTCGAGGTCGACGACCTGGAGCGGGAGACCACGCGGGCCGTCGCCGCAGGGGCGCGGCCGGCCGCCCACCGGCCCCGGGAGGACGTCCGGGTGCTGCTGGACCCGGCAGGGCATCCGTTCTGCCTGTACACGGAGTCTCAGTAGACGAGGGCCTGCGTCCCGTCCGCCATCGCCTCCTGGACGAAGACCTGCGCGCCGGCGATCCGCACGCCGTTGATGACGTCCTGCTCCGTGATGTCACGGCGGGCCGCGCACTGCGTGCACAGCGTGACGCGGCCGGCCGTGAGGAGGGAGTCCAGCAGGTCGGGCAGGGGAGCGGCGTGCGGCAGCTCGAACTCGGCGGCCCGGCCGGGCAGGGCGAACCAGGCGGATTCGCCGGTCAGCCACAGGGAGACGTCGACACCACTGGCCACGGCCACCGCCGCCACCGTGAACGCCTGAGAGCACCGCTCGGGGGCGTCGGCCCCCGCCGTCACCTTGATCACCAGCTTCTTCGCCATGGTCGAATCGTAATCAACGCCCGCGCAACCACGGGCGGCGGCCGAGGGTCTCCTGTGCGCGGGTGGTCTCCTGGGGTCGCCGGGGGTCGAGCCGGGCCAGCAGATGGCCGTCCGGACGGACCACCGCCACGGCCGGCCCCGCGCCCAACG
>NZ_JBEXSH010001446.1:0-1287 GCF_040613555.1 Streptomyces sp. NPDC006265 | reverse complement strand
GGGCTGAGGGCGACGAAGCCGACGGCGCTGAGGGGCGGGGTGCGCGGGACGCGGGCGAAGCTGTCGGTCAGTCCGCCGCTGTGCCGCAGGGGGTAGTCGGGCAGCGGGGTGAGGCGGGTGAGGGCGGGGTCGGTGCGCCGTAGCAGGCCGCGCAGGTTGTAGTACTGGCGGAAGAAGGCGTGGAAGCCACGGCTCATGGTCACCTCGGAGCCGTCCGTCAGCCGGGTGGGGTGCCCGGCGAGGCGACCCCCCAGGGTCTCCTCGCGTTCGTAGAGGGTTACCCGGGCGCCGCGTTCGGCCAGTCCGGTGGCCGCGGCGAGTCCGGCGATGCCGCCGCCCACGACGGCGACGGACGGCGCGTCCCCGGCCGCGAACCGGTCCCGGCCGGGCGCGGGCATCAGGACCTCGGCCTTGCGGTCCCGGCCGCGGCGGGCGGCCTCACGAGTGCTCATCGGGTGGCCTCCCCGGCCGCGGCGACGAACGTGTGCGTGATGCCGGTCTGCCATCCGGCGAGGGGCAGGGCCCGCGCGCCCGTGAATCCGGCGCGCGTCAGCCGCCCGGTGAAGACGGAAACGGTGTCGAAGTCGAGCACGCTGTGCCACAGGTGCCGGTACAGGGCCCGGTCACCGGTGAGGGTGCCCGCCGGGATGATCACTCCCTGGCAGACGGCCGTCCACAACGCCCGGTGCGCCGGCGAGCCGCCGAGGCTGTACTCGTGGACGGCGAGGCGCCCGCCCGGTCGCAGCAGGGTCCGCACCGTGGCGAGGACGGCGTCCGGGTCGGAGACGTTGCGGAAGAGGTAGGCGGCGAAGACGGCGTCGAAGGGCCCTTCACCGGCCGTCGTGAGTTCCTCGGCGCTCAGGTGCAGGAACCGCACACGGTCGGGCCACGGCTTGGCCAGCGCCCGGCCCAGCATGCCCGCGGAGGCGTCCACCGCGGTGATCCGGGCCCGGGGTGCGGCCCGCAGCAGGGCCCGGGTGGAGGCGCCGGTGCCGCAGCCGAGGTCGAGCAGGTGCAGTCCGGCCCCGTCCCCGGGGAGCCTCAGCCGGCGGGCCGAGCGCAGCAGGTCGGCGCTGTAACCCGGGTTGAGGCCGGTGAGGCGGTCGTAGGTGCGGGACGCGTGGTCGAAGGCGTGGGCCAGGTCGCGGTCGCGCAGCAGGGTCATCGGGGGCTCTCTCCGGTTCCTGGGGCTGGGTGGTGGCGGCGGGGCAGGAAGGGCACTTCGAGCGCGGTGCGGAGCATCGGGCCCACGGGGGTGCGCAGTCCGATGCCCCACTCCTCCCGGAT
>NZ_JBEXSH010001445.1:0-1295 GCF_040613555.1 Streptomyces sp. NPDC006265 | reverse complement strand
GCCGGAAGCCCTCGTACTGGACGTACTTGGGGTTTCGGCCGGTGCGGCGAGTGGGGGTACCCCCTGCTCGAGCAGAGTCGAGAGCTTGGGGGAGCATGCCGGGCGTCGTGACGGGGCGAACGTTGCCTGCCGCGGCACTAGGCGCAGGCCTCAGAAGGTCCGCGGCACCGCTGCCTTCGTCTTCGCGAACTCCTCGTCCGTGAGGACGCCGTCGCGGTGCAGCCGGCCCAGCTCGCGCAGCCGGCGCAGGAGCACGTCGTGATGGTCGGAGGCGGGGCGCGGCACGTCGGCGCAGGCGGTGGGCTCGACGTCCGGGGTGGCGGCGCGCGTGGACGGGTGCGGCAGCCGGGCGGTGACCGCCGCGGCGACGGCGGCGGTGAGCAGATTCCGGCGGGCGCTGTCCCACAGGTCCAGGGCGTACGGGTCCTTCTCCGGCGGCAGTTTCGAGCCTTCGCGGGCTCCTTCGGGACCCGGTCGAGCAGCAGCGCGCGGCGGATCTCCTCGGCGACGTACTCGGCGACCCCCGTCCGGTCGGCGTCCACCGTCAGCCGGTAGGGATCGGCGGTGTCCGGCAGCCGCCCGCAGGTCGCCCGGAGCAGGGGGTCGGCGCCCTCGCGCAGCCGCAACCGCAGCCGTCCGCGCCTGCGTTCGGGTTCCAGGACGACGCCGGAGACCGCCGCGAGCGGCACCGCGATCTCTCCGTACGTCTGCCGGAACAGCGGCACGGAGCGGTGCAGGCCGGGGGTGATCCGGACCGTGTCGCCGTCGAAGGCCCAGGTCCCGTCACGCTGGATGATCTCGGCCGTAGGGGAATTCTCCCAGCCGGGTCAACACGGCACGCCGAACTTCACCCGTGTTGACCAGACGGGGCGGATGTGAACCGGGTGGTGTAAGGCACAATTCGCTGTCGTCGCACGGGAGTTGTACAGCGGTGTTTCCGGGGTCCGGAAGGCCGGCGGTGGTTGGGTCGCGGGAAGGCGGGCATCGGGCGTGACGGTGCGGGAGGCGGGACAGGGCGGCGTGGACCCGGGCGGGTACGCGGGCGCGCACGCGAGTGCCTATGCCGAGGGGTACTCGGGTCGCTACGCCGGTGGTGACACCGGTGGGCGCCCGGGCGGGTCCGGTGGCGACCACGGAGGCGGGTGCGCCTGTGGGGACTGCCCGCACGGTGCGCGTGAGGGGCACCGGCGGGCCGTCGCGGCGTTCCTGCGGGCAAAGGCAAGTATTGCGGGAGTAAGCGCACTGATGGTGAGCGCAGCGGTACGGGTCGGGCGGGGGCAAACGGAACCCCAACC
>NZ_JBEXSH010001444.1:0-1298 GCF_040613555.1 Streptomyces sp. NPDC006265 | reverse complement strand
GCACGGTCCTCGCCCTGCAGGCGGAGGGCGTCGAGCTGGAACTGCCCGCCACCACCAGCGTGTTCGCCGTCCCGCTCGGCGAGGAGGCCCGCCGCGTCCTGTTCGCCAAGGTCACCGAGCTGCGCAAGAACGGCATCGCGGCCGATTTCTCCTATGGCGGCAAGGGCCTCAAGGGCGCGATGAAGAACGCCAACCGCAGCGGCGCCCGCTACACGGTCGTCGCCGGCGAACGCGACCTCGCCGAGGGCGTCGTCCAGCTCAAGGACATGGAGTCCGGCGAGCAGACGGCGGTGGGCGTGAACGAGATCGTGGCGGAGCTGGAAGCGCGGCTCGGCTGAGCACCCCGCACACCACAGAGGGAAGGCGCCGGATCCCCGGCGCCTTCCTCATTGCTCCAGCAGCCCGAACCGCATCGCGTTCGTGACGGCCGCGGTCCGGTCGGTGACATCCAACTTGCCGAAGACCCGCAGCAGATACGTCTTCACCGTCGACTCCCCGATGAACAGCCGCCGCCCGATCTCCGCGTTCGTGCACCCCTCGGCCACCAGCCGCAGCACGGCCGTCTCGCGCTCCGAGAGCCGTGGCCGCTCCGGCCTCGTCCGCAGCTGGTCGACCAGCCGGGCCGCCACCGACGGGGCCAGGACCGTCTCGCCGCGCGCGGCGGCCCGCACCGCCTCCGCCAGTTCCGCTCGCGGCAGGTCCTTCAGCAGGTAGCCCGCCGCCCCCGCCTCGACCGCCCGCAGGATGTCCCGGTCCGTCTCGTACGTCGTCAGGACCACCACACGGCAGGGCAGTCCGGCCCCGGTCATCCGCACGATGGAGTCCACGCCCCCACCACCCGGCATCCGCAGGTCCATCAGCACGATGTCCGGTTGCAGTTCCGCAGCCAGCGCCTCCGCCTGCGGTCCGCTGGACGCGTCGCCGACGACCTCCAGGTCGGACTCCGCACTGAGCATCGCCCGCAGCCCCTCCCGCACGACGGGATGGTCGTCGGCCAGGATGATCCGGATCATCGGGTCCTCCTCCGCACGACGGGAAGCCGGACGGTCACGACCGTGCCGTCCCCCGGGGCACTGCACACCTCGGCGGTACCGCCCACTTCGGCGGCCCGGGCCCGCAGCCCCGCGAGACCGTACCCGCCGCGGACCGCGGCGGGGTCGAAGCCGCGACCGCCGTCGCGTACCGACACCGTCAGCGAGTCGTCGGCGTACGCCAGTGACACGCCGATCGTCACCGGACTCCCCGCGTGCTTACGGGCGTTGGCCAGCGCTTCCTGGCAGGCGCGTAGCGCGACCACC
>NZ_JBEXSH010001443.1:0-1308 GCF_040613555.1 Streptomyces sp. NPDC006265 | reverse complement strand
AGACCGCCGTCGCGGCCTGGGACGCCGCCCGCGAGGCGTCCCGCCGGGCCTCGGAGCACGCTCGCGAAGCGGCTTCCACCGAGACCCGCGCCGAACTGACCGCGGCCCGCGCGGCCGACGCGGCCACGGCGGCGGAGGGGGCGTACGAGGCCGAGCGCCGCACCGCCGAGTCGCTGGCGGGGGAGGAGCGGCTGGCGGAACTGCTCAGCCTGACCCCGCAGACCCGCCCGGGCATCCCGCAACCCCGCCACGGCACCGGCGAGCCCGTCGCACCGTCCGCCTCCGGCGAGCAGAGGCTCACCCCGGAGGAACTCGACCGCTTCGCCGACGACCTGCGCGACCTGCTCGACGACTCCGTCTCCTCGGCCGAGCGGCAGCTGTTCGACCTGCGTACGGCCGCCGCCGACGACTCCCGGATCCTCGGCGCGCTCGGGGACGGCGGGCTGCTGCCACCCGGCCCGGACGTGCTGGCCACCGTCGAATTCCTCGGCGAGCACGGCATCCCGGCGCTGCCCGGCTGGCGCTATCTCGCCCAGGCCGTCGACCCGGCCGACCACGCGCGCGTGCTGGCCGCCCGGCCCGAACTCGTCGACGGCGTGATCATCACCGACCCCGACTCCCACGCACGCGCCCGGGAGGCGCTGGGCGACGCGGCCCTGCTGCCCCGTTCCGCCGTGGCGGTCGGCACCGCCGCCGCCCTCCTCGCCCCGACGCCCGCCCCGGACTCCGACAGCGGCGACGTGTTCCTCGTGCCGCCGAACCCGGCCATGCACGACGAGCACGCCGCCGACGAGGAGCGGCAGGCGCTGCGCGCCCGGGCCACCGAGCGGGACGAGGAGATCCGCACCCTCGCCGCCCGGCTCGGCAAGGACCGCGAACTGGCCGCCCGGCTCGCCTCTTGGCGCAGCGGCTGCCCCGCCGGCCGGCTGACCGAACTGGCCCGGGCGGCCCACGACAGCCGCGCGTTCGCCGAGGAGTCGGAGGCTGAACAGGCCGAGGCCCGGACGGTGCGTGCCGAGGCCGACGAGGTCGCCGCCGAGGCCGCTCACGTCCGGGACGAGCGGCAGGAGGCCGCCCAGAAGGCCCGCCGCTCCGCCGACGCCCTGGCCGGGCTCGCCTTCCGGCTGCGCGAACGGGCCGGCTGGCAGGCCAAACTGCGCGAACTGGCCGACGAGGCGGCCGAGTCCGAGGCGAGCGCCCAGTCCTGCCTGGAGCGGGCCCGGGCCGCCGACGAGGACCGGCGCGCCGCCCAGCGCGCCGCCGACGACACCCGCCGCACCGCCCGCGCGCTGCGCGCCGAGCGCTCCG
>NZ_JBEXSH010001442.1:0-1308 GCF_040613555.1 Streptomyces sp. NPDC006265 | reverse complement strand
CGACGACTACCTGGGCCCGGACGCCCTGCGCCGCATGGTCGCCATGGCGGAGACGCCCATCGCCACGCTCTCCGGAGGCAACCAGCAGAAGGTCATGATCGGCCGCTGGCTGCGGACGGATCTGAGGCTGCTGATCCTGGAGGAGCCGACCGCGAGCGTCGACGTCGGCGCCAAGGCCGCGATCCACCGCCTGCTCCATGAGGCCCTGGATGCGGGCCTCGCCGTGCTGCTGCTGTCCACCGACTTCGAGGAGGTGGCGAGCCTGTGCCGACGCACGCTGGTCTTCGTGCGCGGCACCGTGACGGCCGAACTGAGCGGCCCCACCCTCACCATCGCCGGACTCACCCGGGCGGCCTCGGCCATGCCCCCGTCCACGGCCGGGCACCCGTGACGCCGCCGCCCCGGCCGCACCGCCGCCCCGGCGGCCATCACATCGGCGCCTACGGCCTGCTGGTCCTCACCGCCCTGCTCTACCTGGTCTTCTCCCTCGCCCTGCCGGACACCTTCCCCACGCTGGACACCGTCGACTCGATCCTGTCCAACCAGTCGATCCCGGCCGTCCTCGCACTCGCCGCCATGGTGCCCGTCGTCACCGGCGCCTTCGACCTCTCCATCGGCTACGGCCTCGGCCTGGCCCACGTGATGGTGCTCCAGCTCGTCGTCAACGCGGGCTGGCCCTGGCCGCTCGCCTGCCTCACCGTGCTCGCCGGGGGACTGGTCGTCGGCTTCCTCAACGGCGTAGTCGTCGAGTTCGGCCGGATCGACTCCTTCATCGCCACCCTCGGCACCGGCAGCATGATGTACGCCGTGACCGGCTGGATCACCGACGGCGGGCGGATCGTCCCCGGCCCGCAGGGCCTGCCGCCCGCGTTCACCGACCTCTACGACTCCTCGTTCCTCGGCCTGCCGGTCCCCGCCTTCTACGTGCTCGCCCTCGCGGCCGTGCTCTGGCTGGTGCTGGAGCGGCTGCCGCTCGGCCGGTACCTGTACGTCGTCGGGTCGAACCCGCGCGCGGCCGACCTGGTGGGCATCCCGACCCGCAGGTACACCGTCTACGCGTTCGCCGCCTCGGGCCTGATCGTCGGCTTCGCCGGAGTGCTGCTCGCCGCCCAGCAGCAGATCGGCAACCCGAGCGTGGGCCTCGACTACCTGCTGCCCGCCTTCGTCGGTGCTCTCCTCGGCTCCACGGCGATCAAACCCGGGCGGCCCAACGCCCTGGGCACCGTCGTCGCCGTCGCCGTCCTCGCCGTCGGTCTCACCGGCATCGCCCAGCTGGGCGCCGAGTTCTGGACGGTCCCGCTGTTCAAC
>NZ_JBEXSH010001441.1:0-1313 GCF_040613555.1 Streptomyces sp. NPDC006265 | reverse complement strand
GGGCTTCGAGGTGCTCGCCCTCGACGTGGTGCGCGAGAAGATCGAGAAGCTGGAGCGCGCCGAGGCCCCGATGTTCTGCCGGTTGCGGGCCATCGCGTAGACCTGGCCGCGCCTGGTGACACCGAAGACGTGCTGGGCGCCGTTGCCGTCCTCGCAGACCATGAGGCCGCCGCTGGGCGCCAGGCAGATGTTGTCCGGTGACTCGCCCGGCAGCTGCACATCGGTGTCCGGGCCGAAGACGATCACCAGGGTGAGCCGGCGGCGCTCCGGGTCGTAGCGCCAGACCTGTCCGAAGTGGTCGGCGGCCGAACCGTCCGACCGGCGCGCGAAGGACGACACGAAGTACACCGAACGGCCGCCCCAATAGCAGCCTTCCAGCTTCTGCGCGTGTGTGATGCCCTTGCGGCCGAAGTCCTGGAACCGGATCGGCGTCTGCGCGGCCTGCGGGTCCGGGACGTCGACCCACTCGATGTGGTCGAACTCGGCGCCGACGTCCTGGATGGACGACAGGTCCGGCACCCCGGGCACGCGCATGGCCTGGAGCCGCCCGCCCGCCCGCAGCGAACCCCTGCCGCCCAGAGGCCGGTCCGGCAGGAAACGGTAGAAGAGGCCGAAGGGCTTCTCGAAGGCGTCCTCGGTCTCGTACACCAGGCCCCGCCGGGGGTCGACGGCGATCGCCTCGTGCGCGAAGCGGCCCATCGCGGTCAGCGGCACGGCCCCGGTGCGGTGCGGGTCGGCCGGGTCGACCTCGAAGATGAAGCCGTGGTCCTTGGTGTAGCCGTTGGTGCCGGCCCTGTCCTCGGTCTCCTCGCAGGTCAGCCAGGTGTGCCAAGGGGTGGGCCCGCCCGCGCAGTTCACGGCCGTGCCGGCGATCGCGACGCGTTCCGACCGCACCCTGTTGCGGGAGTCGAGCGTCAGCGCCGTACAGCCGCCCTTGCCGGCCGGGTCGTAGGTGAGGCCCTCGACGGTGGGGACCGGGACCCTGCCGCCGGCGCGGTTCTCGTGGTTGCGGACCAGGTGGACCCGGCCGCCTCTGCCCGGGAAGGCCGACATGCCGTCGTGGTTGGAGGGCACCTTGCCCTCGCCGGAACGGAGTTCTTCCCCCTCGCGGGAGAGGATCCGGTAGCCGAACCCCTCCGGCAGGTCGAGGACGCCCTTCGGATCGGGAACGAGCGGGCCGTAGCCGGTGCGGCCCATGCCCTGTGCGGCGGCGGTACCGGCGAAGATCAGGGCCAGGATGATCAGAATGAAGATCGCCAGGAACAGGATGGCGATGATGATGCCGAGGACAGCCTTGGTGATGGCGGAAAACC
>NZ_JBEXSH010001440.1:0-1315 GCF_040613555.1 Streptomyces sp. NPDC006265 | reverse complement strand
GCCGTGGCGACGGTCTTCCCGCCGCCTTCGCCGGAGGCCCCCTTCGAGCCCTTGTCGTCACCGCTGAGCGCGATGGCGAGCACGGTGCCGATCACCGCCGGTGAGGCCGATCTGGCCCGGGACATCGCACGTGACGTACTGACGCGTGCCACCGTGCCCACCGAGCGGGTGCGGGCCTGGATGGTGGTCATCGAGGCGGCCGGCCAAGCGCTCGGCGACGTCGACGCCGTCTTCCCGCAGGTCCTGGCCGACGCGGGCGACGACCCACGCCTGCTCGCCCAGGTCCACTACCAGCTGGCCTGGCGCGGCCTGGTCGTCGAGGGCGACTTCGCCGAGGCCCGTCAGGAGGCCGCGCACGCGGCGGAGCTGGCCGCCCGGGGCGGGGACCGGCGTACCGAGCTGATGGCGCTGTCCTTCCAGGCCTCCACCGAGACGCTGATGGGCCACCCGGACGCCCCCGTGACCGTGAAGCGGGCGCTGCAGGAACCCCAGGACCCCTATGTGGCCTGCCACCACAACGGCGCCGGGTCGGCCCGGTTCCGCTGGCTGATCATGAGCGACCAGCTGCCCGAGGCACGGGCGACGATCACCGCGCTGCTGCGCGAGGTGCGCCGACGCGGCATGGTCGAGAGCGAGGTGCACTTCCTGCGCTTCCTCGCCGACACGGAACTGCGCTCCGGGCACTGCGGCCGCGCCCTGGACCTGGCCCGCGAGAGCCTGCGGCTGGCCCGGGACTCCGGGATCGGCGAGGGCGCCTCGGCCATGCTCGCCTCCCTCGCGGAGGCCTCCGCCGGGGACGTCGACCGGGCCCTGGCCCTGGCCCGGGAGGCGGCCGACCACGCCGAGGTCGACGGCGACCAGATGTACCTCTCCCGGGCCCTCGCGGCGCTGGGCTACGCCCAGTTGGTGGCCGGCGACCCGGCCGGCACCGTCCGTTCGCTGCGCCGGGTGCGGGAGCTGGAACAAGGGCTCGGCATCAACGACCCCGGGCGCGGCCGCTGGCACGGCGACCTCGCCGAGGCCCTGGTCCGCATCGGCGAACCGGGCGAGGCGCAGGACGTCATCGATACGACCCGGGCGCACGCACTGCGGCTGGGCCGGCAGAGCGTCCTGGCCGTGCTCGACCGGGCCGAGGCGCTGGTGCGGGCGGCACGCGGCGAACACGAGGCCGCCGTCGTCCGGTTGACGTCCGTGCAGGACCGGCTCGGCCGGCTCGGGTACGGCCTGGAGGAGGCCCGGGCCGCCTTCGCGCTGGCCCGGCTGCGCACCCAGGCCGTCGCCTCCCCCCGCCCCGGTGCCAGGCCCCTGCCGGGAC
>NZ_JBEXSH010001439.1:0-1321 GCF_040613555.1 Streptomyces sp. NPDC006265 | reverse complement strand
CGCGTTGAGCCGCGTTAAGGCGCCGGTGTCATCCCATGTGCGGTTGTCCGGGCCCGAGCCGTCTCCCCGAGTCGACGGCGCCGGGCGGCTTTGTGGGGGCCTCGCCCTAGCTTTCCGCCAGGATGTGCGAGAGCTCCTGGTCGAGGTCGAAGTGCCGGTGTTCCGTGCCGGGCGGCACGGCGGCGTCGGTCCGCTTCAGGAAGGACTCCAGGGCCCGTGCCGGGGCCTCGAGCAGGGCCTCGCCCTCCGGCGAGCTCAGGGCGATGCACACGACGCCCTGACCGTGACTGCGCGACGGCCAGACGCGGACGTCGCCGGTGCCCGTAGGGCGGTGAAGCCCCTCGGCGAGGAGGTCACGGGCGAACACCCACTCGACGGTTTCCTCGGCTCCGGTGTGGAAGGTGGCGTGCACGGCGTAGGGGTCGGCCGTGTCGTACCGCAGGCCTGCGGGGACAGGCAGGGAGGACTCGCTCGACACAACGAGGCGCAGGTGCAGCTCGCAGCTGACCGTGGTGTTCATAAGCGCCAGGGCCTTTCGCTCAGTGTGCGCTCGGGGATTCGCACGTCGGCGAAATCGACATGCCACCTACGGTGCCGTTGTAAACCCCTCTGAGTGTTTTGCGTGCCTTTACGTAACTCTTCCGGCCGAGAGATCGTTCGCGCCGTGCGTCCATTCCGGTGACTGGTTTCGCTCGGGTAGTGTTTGGCCGTATGAATACGGGGAGTGACGAGCCGGGCGAGGTGGCGGTGGCGTCGGACGAAACGGGGACGGGCGAGGTGTACGGCGAGCAGGACCGCGGGCTCGGCTCGCGGGCGCCGGAATTCATCAAGGCCCGTCGGGCGCTGCATGTGAGCTGGCAGGTCGGCGTTTTCATCATCGGGCTCGCGGTCGTCGTGGCCGGCATCATCATGCTCCCCCTTCCCGGGCCGGGCTGGGTCGTGATCTTCGGCGGCATGGCGATCTGGGCGACGGAGTTCGTCTGGGCCCAGCTGGTGCTCCGCTGGACCAAGCGGAAGGTCACCGAGGCGGCCCAGCGCGCCCTCGATCCCAGGGTGCGGCGCCGCAACATCATCCTGACGTCGGTCGGGCTGGTGATCATCGGCGCGCTCGTCGGCTTCTACCTGTGGAAGTTCGGCATCGTCATGCCGTGGAAGATCAAGGACCAGTGAGCGTCACAGGCACCCCCTGACATGGGGTAATGTTCTTCCTGCGTCCGGGCGATTAGCTCAGTGGGAGAGCGCTTCGTTCACACCGAAGAGGTCACTGGTTCGAACCCAGTATCGCCCACCCGGACCGTCGGCCCACCTGCGCGAGCGCAGG
>NZ_JBEXSH010001438.1:0-1324 GCF_040613555.1 Streptomyces sp. NPDC006265 | reverse complement strand
GGCCGCGCTGCGCCTGCCCCTGCCTTCCGCCCTGGCCGCGGCCCAGTTCCCGCTGTTGCTGTGGACCCTGGCCGCCGATGCGAGTCCGTACATGATCACGGCCGCACTGCTGGTGACGGCCGGGCTCGACGCGGTGGCGGTGGCGCGGTTGACGACCGGGGCGGTGCGGATCACCGCCGTCGTCGGCGCCTACGGCATGGGCGGCTGGGGTGTTCTGGGTGCCGGCTGGCTGTCCTTGACGGCCGGCGGTCCGGGTGACGCCTCTCGCGCCGGGGCGCTGCTCCTGCTCGCGGCGGCGATCGCGCTGGGCGCGGCCCTTCGCGGGCCGGGCATCGGGCACGCCCTCGGTCTGGCGATCACGGCCGGGCTGCTCGTCGTGGGTGCGCTCGGTGGGGTGGCGCGTTCCGGGCTGCCGTCGGAGTGGGTGGTCCCGGCTCATCTGGCCCTCGGTGTCGCCCTGTTGGCGGTCGTGCGGGCCGGACGGCTGCCGGACGCGATACGGACGGGCTTCGCCTGGGCCTCCGGTGCCGTACAGGCACTGGCGGTGCTGTGGACGCTGCCCGTCGTCGCCGTGGTGCTTCTGGGCCCGGCCGGATGGCTGGGCCGGGTGTGGAGCGGAGCGCCGTCGGATGCCCGTGCGGCGGTCGTCGTCGATGCCCCCTGGCCGCCCGACGCGGTCGCGGCTCCTGTCGTGCTGCTGGTCGTGGCGGGAGTGCTCGCCCTGGCGGTCCGTGCGGAGGCGTGGCGTCCGCGGGCCCGGCTCGGTGCTCTCGGCCTGCTCTGGGCCACGGCGCTGATCCTTCCGGCGGTCCTTGAGATCCCGTACGCCGCCGGACTGCTGGTCCTGGGCGTCATGACAGCGGCGGCGCTGTACATGTGCCGGGGCACGTCGGCCGCGCGGGTCACGGCCCTCGTCCTGGCTCTGGTCACGGCCGCCGGCCTGACCCTGGTCTGCCTCGCGTCCCAGTCCGCAACCCTCGTCGTGCTGTCCGCGCTGACGGTGCTGTTCGCGGCGGCCTCGTGGCGGGCGGGTGTCGCCCTCTTCACGGCTCCGGCCGCTCTCGTGTACGCCGCCGCGCTGGCCTCGGCGTCCGGTGCCGCCGCGGACTGGCCGCCGGCCCGGACCGCCCTGCTCGTCTTGCCGGTTCCCGCCGCTGCCGCCCTGCTGGCGGCGCGTCTGGGCGCATCCCGGGCGACGGTGCCCGTCGAGGCCGTGGGAGCGGCCCTCGGGCGGGGAGGCACCCGTACCACCGTCGTGACCGGAGATCAGGACGACGTCCGCGTGCGCCTTGGAGACGCCCGCGGCGACCGTGCCGACGCCGAC
>NZ_JBEXSH010001437.1:0-1325 GCF_040613555.1 Streptomyces sp. NPDC006265 | reverse complement strand
GTTCGCTGCCGGCCTCCCGCTCGAGCGCCCGCTGCTCGCCCTGCCTGCGGCCCCGGCGCAGGCCGAAGTAGTAGGCGAGGACACCGGCGCCGAGAGCCGCCTGAAGGGCGAACAGCGCCGACTCGATCTCACCGGACGGCGGCTCGTACAGCGATGAGAACCACGGCTCGTAGTCCGGCTTCAGCTCGGTGATCGCCGTCTGCGCCTCGGCGTCGGAGCCGGTGAACGGCTCCTTCTTGTGGTCGCCGAGGCCGAGCGCCAAGGGCAGTACGGCGAGCGCGGCCACGAGGAACAGCAGCACCAGGTTGATCTTCGTGTTCCTCTTCATCGGGCCGCCACCTCGGTCTCGGTCCGGGTCTGCTTCTTGGCGAGGAGCACACCCAGCCGGGTCAGTTCGCCCTTGCTGGACTGCACCAGCAGCCGCATCACGAGCACGGTCAGCAGGCCCTCGCTCACCGCGAGCGGGATCTGCGTGACGGCGAAGATGGAACCGAACTTGCCGAGCGCGCCCAGGAATCCGCTGCCCGGGTCCGGGAACGCGAGCGCCAGCTGCACGCTCGTGACGCAGTAGGTGGACAGGTCGGCGGCGAACGCGCCGAAGAACACCGCCACCATCAGCGGCGCGCTGGAGCGCCGCAGCAGCTTGTAGACGGCGTATCCGGCCCAGGGGCCCACGATCGCCATGGAGAAGACGTTGGCGCCCAGCGTGGTCAGGCCGCCGTGCGCGAGCAACAGCGCCTGGAACAGCAGAGTGATGGTGCCCAGCACCGCCATGATGGGCGGCCGGAACAGGATGGCTCCGAGGCCCGTACCCGTGGGGTGCGAGCAACTGCCGGTGACGGACGGCAGTTTCAAGGCGGACAGGACGAACGTGAAGGCGCCGGACGCACCGAGGAGCAGAGTGCTCTCGGGGTGCTCGCGCACTTCACGGGTGAGCGACCGGACCCCGTGGACGACGAACGGCGCCGACGCGACGCCCCAGGCGACCGCGTGCGCCGGAGGAAGGAAACCCTCGGCAATGTGCATGGCTCAGCAGACCCTCTCCAGCACCTCGTGGATGGTTGACGCGCCTTGGCCGGTCTCCTGGCTGACGGGTACCACCGCCCGGACTCCGCCTTCCCGGGTCACAAGGACCCAGTGGCTGCCCGTGAGGGCCGGAGCCGGACTTCCCGATTCACAGTGGCGAGGGCCGCACCGGCATCACACCGGATTTCCCGTTCACCAAGGCCTGGTGACAATAAGGCCGAGGTAAGGGCGATGACAAGCCACCCAAGGGGCGCGTGAGGGGGCGCCCGTTCGCACACCGGCGCATCCCCCGGCTGATC
>NZ_JBEXSH010001436.1:0-1326 GCF_040613555.1 Streptomyces sp. NPDC006265 | reverse complement strand
CCGTGCTGGGCACGTCGCAGATCTTGATGGTGTTGTTCTCGGAGGCGCCGATGGCTCCCCCGCCGTGGTAGTGCGGATTGCGCAGGTCGTCGAAGGTGGAGATCACCACGTGCCGGCCGCCGCCGGGAGGCGAAGACACCCGCGACGCCGGCACCCACGTCAGGGCTTCGGCCGCAACCGCGTCGGGCGACGCGGCGGCGTCCACAAGGCGCACGGACGGCAGCCGGGCGGCCCACTGGCGGTAGCGGTCCCGGCAACTCGCCAGGGCGCCGCGCACGTACTCGCCGTCGCGCTCCGCCAGCACCTGCGGCTCCGCGTCCAGAAGCAGGCTGACCTGGTACGTCCTCGCCAGCCGTGCGAAGGCTGCCGCCAGCCGCGAGCCGGGTGAGGGGGCGATCTTGACGAGCCCGTCGAGCGGACCGCGGTCGGTCACCACGGCGGCCGGCCGCCCCCGGGAGGTGAGGCGCGCCCGGAGCCTCGCCCGCGCGAGACCCGCGGAGAGTTCCGCCGCGTCCACCCAGCCGTGCATCCGGCCCACCCACGCGCCGATGCCCGAGGAGGCAGACCCGGGCTTCCCGGGGGAGGCGGTGAACCGCGACCGCATGCGCTGGGGCAGGCGCCGGCAGACGACACAGCCGTAGCAGTACTGGGTCGTCACCGCGTACCCGTGTGCGCGCAGGTCCGTCGTCATCCGCGCGACCAGCGACGACTTTCCGGCGCCGTCCGGTCCGGACACACAGACCAGCAGGGGGCGCTGTTTCATGACCGGAGCATCCTTCGCCTCTTGGCGACGACGAGCGGTACCCGCAGGGCGGCCTCCCGCGCCGCGACCCGGGCCCGTCCGTGCCGCAGCAGGTGCAGCGCGTGCACCGCGCCCACCCGCAGGGACGTGCCCACCGGGAGTGGCACCGGCAGCCTGACCGGCGCGCCTTCGTCCAGTCGGCGCATCGCCCCGACCGCCACCGCCAGGGCCCGGTCGCCCCCGGCTGCCCACCCCTCGCCCGCCGTCTCGCGCCTGGCTTCGGCCACGACGTCCGGCGCCAGCAGCTTCCGCACCGCGAACAGCTCCGACAGATCGAAGGTGAGGTTCTGGAACAGGCCGTGCGCCAGCCAGATCCGCAGTTCGTCCGCCGGGCACGGAACCAGCCACGCACTTCCGGACGGGACGGCCCGCTCGAAGAGCCGGCGCGTCGGCACCACCGGCACGCCGAACCACGACACGGCGGTGTGCAGATGGGCCGCCGGTCCGCTGCGCGGCTCCAGCACCTCAAGGCGCCGCTCGACTACGCCGAGCCGTCCTCCGGTGATGTACGGCTCGCCCTCACC
>NZ_JBEXSH010001435.1:0-1327 GCF_040613555.1 Streptomyces sp. NPDC006265 | reverse complement strand
CCGAGCCGGACCCGCCGCGGCACTTTCCCCATACGCTTGCTACGACGCCCATCAGATCGTCGCATTCAGGACTAGGGCCCCGTCGCCCCCCGCTCCCAAGCAAGCGAGCGACGTGCTGTTCACTTCGGGCGCGGCAACGTCGACGACCACGGCGCCGTTGGCGTCGGGCGCGCCGACGCGGGACACGACGGCAGGAAGACTGTCCGGGGTGGAACCTGCCTTGTTGGACGAGGCTGAGGCGCTGCCGTCCTGCGGGGTGTGGACGATGGTGACCTCATCGCCGGTGCGCAGCTTCTGAATGGGCAACTGGCCGGGCTTGGCGAGGATGCCCACCACGGACTTGCCCTTGGTCACGCTGGATTCGTCGCTCACCGAGTCCTCGGTGACCAGCACGCCGGCGGGCAGGTCGGATGCGGCCTGCTTGCCGATGATGTCGGATGCGCGGGAAGCGGCCAGCGAGCGCAGCTCGGAGCCGTGGGATATCTCGGTGGCCACCAGATCCGATGCCTTGATGCTCTCGCCCGCCGCAATGGGGTGCCGGGTGGCGACGACAGAGATCTTGTCACCGGCTTCGTCGACCAGCCACACCGACACAAGCGCGCCCACAGCGGCCAGCGCCAGGCCGGCGCCGACGACCACCGGGCGTCGGCGGCGGCGCGGGGCGTCGTTGGTAATCGGCAGCAGCACAGGCGCGGAGCCCGGCTCGGACGGTGCCGTCGGCTGCTTGGTTCGCGGCATTGTGATGGTCTTCCTTGCGCTAGTTGACAACCTGCAGCTCGCCGACGCGCGCTGTGGTGTTGGACGTACGGATCTCGTCGGGCAGCGTCCCGCTTGCACCGTTCGACGCCTGCCAGGTGACTTCCCAGGAGCTGGTCGCGGTGATGGTGAACTTCCCGCCCGGCTGGCCGGCGGAGACCTTGGTGTAGCGGTAGCCGCAGTCCGGCGAGGACTTGTCCCCGTAGGCCTTGGAGTACTTCGTGCCCGCGGTCGTGCACGTGACCGCGCCGCCGTCTCCCATGGAGTAGGTGATCTTGGTGACGCGGGCCGTGGCCGTCACCGACAGTCCCGGAACCGCGGCCGTCGCGCTGTTGGGACCCCAGGTGGTGTCGCTCTTGTTGTTCCACAGCCAGACGGGCATGCCAACGAGACCAGGCGCGTCCGGGCCCGGCGAGCTGCCGATGTTCGCGCCCAGCAGCGTCATCTTGTCCCGGGCCTGACGCGCCAGCACCTCGGGGTCGGGCAGAAGACCGGCGGGCGGCTCCGTCAGCCAGACGATGCCGCCGACGTCGTTGACGATGCAGTCCCTCAGGTAGAAGGCGCCCGGACC
>NZ_JBEXSH010001434.1:0-1327 GCF_040613555.1 Streptomyces sp. NPDC006265 | reverse complement strand
CGCAGCCGCTGCTCCGACCTGCGCTCGGGCTCGGCCCGACGGTCGCGGTCACCGAGGCCGCGCAGTCGCTGCGTCTGGCCACCCGGGCGCTCGGGCTGATGGGTCGTGGGGTGCTGCCCCGCCAAGGCGTGGTGCGCTGCAACGAGCATCTGTCGACGCTGCTGCTGTACGGCGACGAGCCGCTGCTGGAGCGGCTCCAGGCCCGGGTCCTGGCGCCCCTCGACACGGTCTCGGCGGGGCAGCGCGACCGGCTCGCCGAGACACTGCTGGCCTGGCTGCTCAGCGGCAGCAACGTGCCGGACGTCGCCGTGCGGCTGCACATTCACCCGCAGACGGTCCGCTACCGTCTGCGCCAGCTGGAGAAGCTGTTCGGCGACGCCCTGCACGACCCGGCGACCCGCCTCGACCTCATTCTCGCGTTGCGCGCGGAATCGCTGCCCGCGGGGCAGAACTGACGTCCGCATTCAGGCGCTTGCTCAATCGGCGACAAAAATGGGCGGGGTTTCCATAATCCCGTCCATAACAGCAGGCGAGAGAAAGCCCATACGTTCGGGGCGTCCTTTTTCGCAGGCGCTTCACGCGCCTTTCCACGCGGAGGATCCCCCATGCGTATCCGTATGTGTCTCGCGGCGCTCTCGCTGGCCGGCGGGGCCGGGCTCGCCACCCTCTCGGCTCCCTCGGCCGTGGCCGCGGCCTGCTCGGACGTCGAGGTCGTCGCGGCCCGCGGCACCTTCGAGCCGGGCACGCTCGGCTTCATCGTCGGCGACCCGGTGTATTCCGCCCTGCAGAAGAAGGCGGTGGGCAAGAATGTGTCCAGCTACAAGGTGAACTACCCCGCCGACCTCTCTCCCACATCCGCGGCACAGGGCAATCTGGATCTGGTGAACCATGTGAAGAGCCAGGCCGCCGCCTGCCCGAATCAGAAGTTCGTTCTCGTCGGCTATTCGCAGGGTGCGAACGTCGTAGACAACTCGATCGGCATCAGCAGCGCCGGTGCGGTGGTCGGCAGCCCCATCGTGGCCACCCTGCCCGCGGCGGTCGAGCCCAAGGTCGCCGCAGTGCTGCTGTTCGGCAACCCGATCCGGGCTCTCGGCAAGAGCGTCACCGGCACCTACCAGGGCCGCACGCTCGACCTCTGCGCCAAGGGCGACCCCGTCTGCGAGAACGGCGGGGGCGACGTCGGGGCGCACCTGAGCTACCGGGACGACGCCGAGGAGGCAGCCACGTTCGCCGCGGGGGGCGACGGCCAGCCCCTTGCCGCCGCGGGGCAGGAGTTCGCCGCGCACGGTCAGGTCGTAGCGGACGACTCCGGCGTGCACGAGGCAGC
>NZ_JBEXSH010001433.1:0-1328 GCF_040613555.1 Streptomyces sp. NPDC006265 | reverse complement strand
GGTGGACGCGGGGTCGGGTCCGTCGTCGAATGTGAGGGCGACATGATCGGGACGGCCGACGCCCGCCAGACCGGGGGGACCAGGTCGAGCTGGGCGGGGTGGGCGAGCAGGCTGTGCACGGTGTTGTCGATGAGGTTGACGGTCGTCTCGAACCCGGCGGTGAGCAGCAGGATCAGGTTGTCCATCAACTCCTGTTCGCCGATGCTTCCTTCGTCGTGCGCGGCGATGAGCGCCGTCGTCAGGTCGTCGGCCGGGTGCTCGCGCTTGTGCCGCAGGAACGCGGTCAGCGTGCCGTAGAGGTCGACCGCGTTGGCCTGGGCGTCCTCCAGGGAGATCGCCGTGTCGAAGAAGCGGTTGATGATGCGGTAGAGGGCCGCGCGCGGGCCGTCCTCGCCGGGCGGTACGCCGAACAGCTCGCACACCACCTCGTGCGGGATCGGCGCCGCGAACGCCGCCCGCAGATCGACGACTTCACCCTCGGGGACGCGCTCCAGGGCGTCCAGCGCCCGGTCGACGATCTCCTGGACGCGCGGCAGCAGCGCGTCGACGCGGCGCTTGGTGAAGGCGGCGGCCATCGGCTTGCGCAGCCGGCTGTGGTCGGCGCCGTAGGCGGTGACCATGTTGCGCACCGAGACCCAGATGGCGAGCGGCCAGGTGCGGGAGATGTCCCCGTTGATCCAGGCCGGCCAGTGCTGGTAGGCGTCCTTGCTCGTCTCGGGGCCCGCCAGGAGCCGCTTGTTCAGCTCCAGGCCGGTGATCCACCACGCCCGTACACCGCCGGGGAGTTCGGCCTCCACGGCCGGTCCCTGGGCACGGATCCGGGACAGCTCGCCGTAGAGGTCCTGACCGGACGGGTCGATCGACAGGAAGGGGCAGGCCTGCTGTGCCATGACTCATCGCTCCTTGGTCCAGAGGCTGGGGGACCATCGTGCGATCCGCAGGGCGGAAAAACTTGGCAACCGGCTTGTTTTGGCCATGGCTTCACCATCGGTCGGCCAGAGGCGGGTGGCTACCGCAGCGCGAGCCCCGCCCGGCCCGCCTCCGCCCGGACGCCCGGCCGGGCCGGCCCGCTCCCCGGTGGTTCACTCCCCGCCGGTACGCTTCCCGCCGGTTCGCTCCCCGCGGATTCACGCCCCGCCGGATTCAGCGTCCCGGCCAGACACGGCGCCGCCAGGCACGGCAGCAGCAGGCGCCACAGATCGGTCAGCGAGGGCCGGGCGAGCCAGCCGTGGTCCTCGCGGGCCGGCACCTCGATGCCGGTCGTGGCGGCCAGGACGACGGCGCTGGGCTCGACATCCATCACGAGCTCCACCCTGGTGTGCGTGTCG
>NZ_JBEXSH010001432.1:0-1329 GCF_040613555.1 Streptomyces sp. NPDC006265 | reverse complement strand
GGCCGTCCCGGCCCGGGCGGCCCCGGCGGCCCGCAGGGCGGCGGCTACGGCTACCCGCAGGCCGGTCCTGCCCCGACCTCGCCCGGCCCGGGCGGCCCTGGTGGCCCTGGTGGCTTCGGCGGTCCTCCCGGCCCCCGTGGTCCCGGCGACCCTGGCGGCCAGCCTGCGTACGGCCGTGCCGTGCAGGCCGTCGCCTGTGGCCAGGCGGGTGGCGATGCGCAGGGACATCAGGTCCAGGTAGGCCGTGAAGACGTCGTTCCGGTCGATCGCGGCCCCTTCCGGGGGCGCGGAGACAGCCGCCCGGACCTCCCCGAGGAGACCGAGGACGAGGGGATGCCGGGCGTCGGCCGGGACGAGGGCGCGATCGGGGATGCCGTGGCTCCGCCGCGCCTTCCCGGCCTCGTCCTCGGTGAGATCCCCGAGCCGCACGCACGGCTCCGCGGGCAAGGACGCGGTCTCCCAGTACTCCGCCCGGCACGCCACCACCAGCCGGGCTCCCGCTTCCCGCAGCCACCGCGCGGTCCCGTCCGCCCAGTCGGTCGTCCGACGGGCCAGGGCCGGTGGCATCTCCTCGGGGCCGTCGAGCAGGAGCAGCAGAGGTCGCCCCAGGGAACGGGCGAGGTGGGCGAGGCGCTCGGGCCCGGTGTCGCCGAGGTCGGCGCAGCCGGAGGCGGCCGTCACGGCGGGGGCGGCCCGGTCCAGCGCACGGCGTGCCGCGTCCGCCACCGACGCATCGTCGTCCCGCAGTTCGCAGCCGCGCAGCCACAGCGTGGGCTGCGCATCTCGCCGCCGCCGCGCGGCGAGCGCCGCGAGTTCCGTCGTCCGGCCGCTGCCCGGTGGTCCGACGAGGCCGAGCATGGTCGCCGGGCCTTCCATGAACGCGGTGAACTCGGCTGCCACGGCCGCCCGTTCGACCGGTGGCGGGGCGCCGGGGCCGCCGGGCGGGCCCTCCAGCGGCATCGAGGTGCCGGTCAGCTCGAGCACCCCGGCCAGATTGAGGTCCGCGCCGTAGGCGGGGACCGTCGCCGCGTTCTCGGCGAGCAGCTCGCCCAGCGGCCCCGCCGCCCCGGGGATCCGGGCCCGCAACGGTACGGCGAACCCGACGTCGCGGTGGTCGGAGCTGAGCGCGGTGCCGAGGACCGCGACGACGGCACCGGTCCCGGCGTCGAGCACGGGGCCGCCGGCCGCTCCGCCGCCCAGCCGCAGCGCGTCCCGCCCCGCGGTGCCGACCGCCAACTCCAGCGCGTCGTCGAGGCGATGGAAGCGGTCCGTGGCCGCGTACGTCACGGAGGCCGGGCCCAGCACCCGCGCTTCGCGCCAGCCCCCGGC
>NZ_JBEXSH010001431.1:0-1331 GCF_040613555.1 Streptomyces sp. NPDC006265 | reverse complement strand
GTGACGGACAGGACCGTGTCCAGGGCCGAGGGGCCGGCGTTGGGGCTCATCAGGACGTTCAGCAGGTCGTACGCGCGGAAGCACCTGTACGACACCGGCCAGGAAGAAGTGCGCTGCGTCTGCGGCCCCTGCTCGGTGTTGTTCGCCGACGCGGCGGCGGGGGACGGCCAGTACCGGCTCGTGCCCCGGCGCCGGCTCCGGCTGCCCAAGGTCGACACGGCCGTCCTGGGCGTACCCGTCGGCCTGGTCTTCTTCGTGCCCCGGGCGGACGGCACCGTCACCGCCGAGGGCCCGAGCCCCGCGGGAGCCATGCGGTGGGAGGTGGACACGGCAGCCTGGCAGGAGCTGTCCGGGACGTGTCCGCAGCTCGCAACCGTGGAACCCGAGGTGGAGGCCCTCCTGGTGAACACCGTCCACGGCCTCGACGAGCACTGGATCGTGCCGATCGACGACTGCTACCGGATGATCGCCGTCGTACGCCGGGAGTGGCGCGGCATGTCAGGCGGCGGCCGGATCTGGCCGGCCGTCGAGCAGTTCTTCGAGGACCTCACCGAGCGGCCATAGCCACGCACTCCGCAAGGCGGAGGCGAGGAAGGAGAGCACCCCATGGGCAACATCAGAGTGGGCCGGCCACAGGCGAAGCCCGACACACCCCGGCACGTCGCCGGCCTGCACCAGGGCAACAAGGGACCGCGCGAGCGGCAGAAGGGCCACCACGAGGACGGCACCGCCGACGCGCGCCGCTCCACCGGGATCCACTGGAAACGGCATGACGCCCTCGCGGAGACCATGCCGAACATCTCGCCGGGATGAATACCGTGATGAGGACGAGCAGGGAGTCGCCGCAATGAAACGAGCACGTTGCAGACCCGTCGCGCGCAGGCGGGGCGGGATGAGCGGGCAGCGGGTGCTGAAGACCGAGGCCGTCCTGGTGGGCGGTGTGGTCCTGGCCCTGCTCGCCTGGGAGTGGCCCAGCCTGAGGCGGGAGATGCGGATCTGGCGGATGTCCGGCGGATTCCGCGCCGGCCACCGCTACCCGTGAGCCGGCCGTGCACGAACTGTCGATCGCGACCGCGATCATCGAGCGGGCCGACGAGCTGGCCCGGGCGGACGGGACGGCCGCCGTCTCGAAGGTGACCGTCCGGGTCGGTGAGCTGGCGGGCGTCGTTCCCGACGCCCTCGGTTTCGCCTTCGAGGTGGCCCGCGACGGCACCGCCCTCGCGGGGGCGCACCTCGTCGTCGAGCAGATCCCCGCGCAGGCCCCTCGGAAACGGAATCCCCGCCGAAGGCCCCGTCCAGACCCGCCCGCATTCCGAGCGCGCTGCCGCGGC
>NZ_JBEXSH010001430.1:0-1336 GCF_040613555.1 Streptomyces sp. NPDC006265 | reverse complement strand
GTGGGCGACATGGACCTGGGCCGTGCCGATGATCTCGCCGTCCTCGTCGGCGACGAGCTGCCCGAAGTGGGCGTCCGGGTGGGCGTGCGTCAGGGTGTGCACCACGGACTCGGGCGTGGAGAGCATGTACGGAAGGGCGAGGCGACGGGTGGTGGAGAAGCCCTCGGCGTCGGCTGGGACGCCGGGGCGCAGGTCACGCACGATCACGGTCATGGAGGCGCACGCTACGCGTGGAGCCGACCGGGGTGCCTCTCATTTTCCGCCGGGTGCGCGACAATCGGCCTGTGACCTTGAAGATCGACATCGACGACAGCGCCCCGCCCTACGAGCAGGTGCGGGCGCGGATCTCCGAGCAGGCACGGTCGGGTGCGCTGCCGGTGGGGTACCGGCTGCCGACCGTGCGGGGGCTGGCCGAGTCGCTGGGCCTCGCCGCGAACACGGTCGCCAAGGCGTACCGGGCGCTGGAGGCGGACGGGGTGATCGAGACGCGGGGCCGCAACGGCACGTTCGTGGCCGCCGCGGGCTCGGCGGCGGACCGCGAGCTGGCGACGGCGGCGCAGGCCTATGCGGAGCGGTCCCGGCGGCTCGGGCTCACGCAGGCCGATGCGCTGGCGGCGGTACGGGACGCCCTGCGGGCGGCTTACGGGGAGTAGGGCGTCGGGCTGCTGGTCGGGTGGGCCTTGTGCGGGAGCGTATGGCTGCGGGCCGAGGGGTGTTCGCGCTCACACGGCGGAGCCGCACATCGATACGGACCCGCGCCCCCGGGGCGACGCCCGTAAGGGGCGCGGGGAACTGCGCGACCGGCCAGAACGGCGCCGCAGCCGACTTACGGTCTTCCGCCGCACATCGTCGTGGCGAGCGTCGCCGCGGCGGAGAGGAAGGGATGGTTCAGCCGGCCCGCGCCAGACGCTCGGGTGTCCGCGTGATGTCCAGCCCCACAGACCTCCCCGCCCGTGCGAACGCCATCGCGTCCTCCACCGCCGCGCCGCCCGGGTCGTTGTTGAAGTACGCGTAGACGTCCTCGCCGCCGGACCAGGTCGTGGCGATGCGGTCGAGCCAGGTGGCGAGGGAACGGCGGCCGTAGCGGGGCCAGGGCAGGGCGCGGCCCTGGTGGAAGCGGACGTAGCCCCAGTCGGTGGTGCGCCACAGGGGTGTCGCGGGACGGGCCAGGATGTCGGCCCAGCACAGGGCGGCCCGCCGGGACTCCAGGACGCGGCGGACCTCGGGTGTCCACCAGGAGTCGTGGCGCGGCTCGACCGCGACCCGGGTTAGCGGATGGCGTTGGTGACCAGCTCGCTCACGACCAGCTCGGCGGTGAACGTGGCGTCGATGAGCC
>NZ_JBEXSH010001429.1:0-1337 GCF_040613555.1 Streptomyces sp. NPDC006265 | reverse complement strand
GCCGAGGTCGTCGTCCCAGTTCGCGGACCAGGAAATCTTCATGTCCTTGCCGGTGGTCGGCGGACACTACCCGCGCGGTCCTGGACCGGGCGGGGCTGACGGACTGCTTCGAGGCCCATCTCGACGTCCATGGCGCTGGAGGCCGGTGGAAGCCCGCTGCCGAGGCCTACGCGTACGCGGTGCGTGCCGTCGGCGTGGCGGCCGGTGCGGTCATGCTGGTGTCGGTGCACCCATGGGACATCGATGGTGCCGCCCGGGCCGGTCTGGCCACGGCGTGGCTGCGGCGCGGGCGTGACCCCTACCCAACGTCGCTGCTGACCGCGGAGCGGGAGGCCGACGGGGTGGCGGACCTGGCCCGCATGCTGGGGGAGACCACGCCTGGCTGATCGACGACGCAGGCACTGCATGGACGGGAAACGTCGCACGACCGCTCAGGCACGGCGGTCTCTGACCGTGACCGGTCTGGTTCTGTCGGTCCATGGCGCTGGATGCTCAGGCTTCGGCGCTGCCCGGTCAGGATCCGACGGCCTCCCTGGCTCCTCCAGCGCCGTCGGAACCTTCCGAATCCGTCCCTGGCGTTCAGACGTTCCCGCTGCGGTACGACCGTGTACCTGGGCCCCTCGGCGGATGCTGCGCCGACGTGAAGCACACCGAACCGTATCGCCGCCGAGCCGGCCAGCGGCGCAAGCACCCCGTGCCGGCCGCGAGCAGCCGGACCCGGCCCTCCGCCCGTCGTGGGCGGCCCGCGATGGCCGCCGGCACCGCGCCCCCCGCCGTGAGTCCCTCGGCCAGCTGCGTCAGAAGTCGCGGCTTGCCCTCGTCGTACGGCTCGGCCGCGAGCCCCATGTGTCCGGCGGCGGTGAAGACTTCGAGGTCTTCATGCCCGGGACCTCCCCGGTCACGACTCGTCGCTCTCGTCCGCCTCGCCCGGACCGGCCCGTACCAGCTCGATGCGGTGCCGCTGCCATTCGGTGGCGGGCATCTCGATCCGCTTGCCGAAGTACCACCGGCTGAGCGCGTTGCGCAGGCGGTGCTTGTGGAACCAGCGCCAAACCTCCGTACCGTGTGCCCGTGGCCGTGGCTCGTCACGCACGAGGATGCGGTAGGCCTCGACCGGCGGAAGCAGCGTGCGTGCCTGCTGGTAGCCGCCGTCCGCGTTCTGCCGCACCTCGGCGGTCGCCAGCCCTTCCAGTAGACGTCGGCGGTCGGCGGCCTGCAGCCCCAGGCACGCCCGTTTGGTGGCGTGGTACGCCAGGAACGGCACCAGGAAGAGGGCGGTGCGGAGGGTGTAGGTGATCACTTCCAGTGGGATGCGGAAGACGAGCGTGATCACGTCC
>NZ_JBEXSH010001428.1:0-1340 GCF_040613555.1 Streptomyces sp. NPDC006265 | reverse complement strand
CGTGCACATCAGGCCGGCGTCCAGCATGGCGGGCAGGGGGTGGTCGGCGAGGGTGTCGACGGTGCGCAGCCGGACGTTGGACAGCGGGCAGAGCGTCAGCGGCACCCGGTCGCGCACCAGCCGCTCCACCAGCGCCGGGTCCTCCACGCAGCGCAGCCCGTGGTCGACCCGCTCCACGCCGAGGACGTCCAGAGCCTCGGTGATGTACTCCGGCGGGCCCTCCTCACCGGCGTGGGCGACCCGCCTCAGACCGAGCGCGGCGGCCCTCTCGTAGACCTCGCGGAACTTCACCGGCGGGTGCCCGACCTCGGCGGAGTCGAGGCCGACGCCGGTGATCCGGTCCAGGTAGGGCTTGGCGGCGTCCAGCGTGGCCAGGGCCGACTCGGCGGACTCGTCGCGCAGGAAGCACAGGATCAGCCGGGTCGAGACGCCGTGATTGGCCTCGCTGGTCCCCAGCGCGCGCCACAGCCCCTCGACGACCGTGCCGATCTCGAGACCGCGGCTGGTGTGGGCCTGCGGGTCGAAGAAGATCTCCGCGTGCCGCACGCCCTGGTCGGCGGCCCGGGCGAGATAGGCGTTCGCCAGGTCCTCAAAATCCCGCTCGGTGCGCAGGACGGCCATGAGCTCGTAGTACAGGTTCAGGAAGGACTGCAGGTCCTCGAACCGGTAGGCCTCGCGCAGCTCGTCCGTGTCGGCGTACGGCAGCGTGACACCGTTGCGCGCGGCGAGCTCGAAGGCGAGTTCCGGTTCCAGGGTGCCTTCGATGTGAAGGTGCAGTTCGGCTTTGGGGAGGGACATCAATTCATCGTACGACCGTTTCACCGACGCTTCGGAACCGGCACCCTCAGCAGATCGTGGGCCACGGTCAGCTCGCCCTCGTACCCTGCGGCCCGGGCCTGCCGCTCGAATGATCCCCCACTCTCGGCTTCGCTCGAGCGGGAGGTGCCCCCACGGCCGGTGTAGCGCTGGCTGAAGTGGGTCAGCACGAGGTGCCGCACGCCGGCGTCCCGGGCCACCCGGGCCGCCTGACCGGCCGTCAGGTGACCGTGCTCGACGGCGAGTTCCTCGTCCTCGTCGAGGAAGGTCGACTCGATGACGAGCAGGTCGCAGCCCTCGGCGAGCGCGTACACCCCGTCGCAGAGCCGGGTGTCCATGACGAACGCGAACCGCTGTCCGCTCCGCGTCTCGCTGACGTCCTCCAGGGGCACCGCGCCGAGATTCCCCTCGCGCTGGATCCGGCCGACGTCCGGGCCCTCGATGCCGTGCGCGGCGAGCCGCTCGGGCAGCATGCGGCGGCCGTCGGTGCCGTCCGGGCCGGTCGGGACGACCGTCGTCAGATC
>NZ_JBEXSH010001427.1:0-1349 GCF_040613555.1 Streptomyces sp. NPDC006265 | reverse complement strand
ACTGGCTGCCATCAAGGACCACCTCATTCAGGCACGGCAGCGGGCACGGCACGCGGGAGGACGAGCCGGGCCGCCGCGACGTGCGGGGCACGTGCGGCGGCCACGGCTGCTGTGCGGTTCAGGCACCGGTCAGAGGGCGCCCTGCGAGGCCCGCTGGCGACGCAGCGCGAACAGGCCGGTGCCGGCCACCGCCAGGACCGCCAGACCACCGGCGGTCACGCCCGGAGCGGAGGCCAGGCCGCCACCACCGGTGTGCATGCCGCCGCGCGGCTTCTCGTGCTTGCCCTCCCAGGAGCCCTTGCCGTGCTTGCCCTCTTCTTCCTGCTTGCCACCCCAGTCGCCCTTGTCGCCGGAGCCGCCCTTTTCCTGCTTGCCGCCCCAGTCGTCCTTGTAGGTGTCGGGGTCGTGCTTGGAGCCCTCCCAGTCGTCCGAGTTCACGGAGGCCAGGGCTCCGCCGCCGGTGTGCATCCCGCCGTGCGGCTTGTCGTGCTTGCCCTCCCAGCCCTTCTCCTGCCCGGCGTCCTTGCCGTGCTCCTCGTGCTTGCCCTCTTCGTCCCCCTTGCCGCCACGGTCGCCCTTGTCCTGCTCGGAGGAGTTCCAGTCGTCCGCGGTCACCGCGGCCAGGGCTCCGCCACCCGTGTGCATCCCGCCGTGAGGCTTGTGGTGCTTGCCGTCCTTGTGGTGCTCCTTGCTGTAGGAAGTGGTGTCGTGGTCCCCGTCGCCCATCGCGTCGGCGAAGGCGGCGGGTGCGGCGATCGCGAGGGCGGCCGTGGCAGTGGCCGTCGCGAGCAGCATGCGGGCAGAGCGCATCGGTGAGTCCTTTCGTCGCGAGCCGGGCAGCTGACGCCTCGCCAGCTCACGAGACCCGGCCTCGACGTGAACCACCGTCATTCGAGCCGGGCCATCCCACCATCCAGGGCGTGCACACGGGTTAAGACGACACCCTGACGGCGGCATACCACCGCTGTCCCGCCGGCCCCGTAGGGACTCGACGGGGCCGCCCGCGTCAGCGCCGTCCGAAACCCCGGTGCGTCATGCGGGCCGGGTCCGGATCGGCCGGCTGCGCCGCCATGCCGACGAGGACGAGCCCGCCCGCGATGAGCAGCCCCTGGGCCAGGACGATGCCGGTGCCCAGCACGACGACGCCGAGTCCCAGCCCCCACCACGCGCCGGTCCGCCGGTACTCGCGGGGCCGGGCGGGCCGGCCGGTTCTCATGGCCCGGGCGAACCGGGGGCCCTCCCGCTCGAGTCGTGCTTCGAGATCGACCAGACGACGATCTTCGGACTGGGGCACGGCTTCTCCTTCCCGGAACCCGAGCGCTTCGAGGCGGGGCACGGCCGAGGGCCTG
>NZ_JBEXSH010001426.1:0-1349 GCF_040613555.1 Streptomyces sp. NPDC006265 | reverse complement strand
TGTCGCCGTTCCGTGAACCGTGACCCCCTATCGGTCGATGAAAAGTGACCCCTTCCGTGATCAAGTGATCAGTCTGGCTCCATGGGAGTCAGGTGGAAGAGGTGATCGGTGTGGAGGACTGGGCTGAGATCCGGCGGCTCCACCGTGCGGAGGGCATGTCGATCAAGGGGATCGCGCGGCATCTGGGGATCGCTCGGAACACCGTGCGGCGGGCTGTGGCCAGCGATGATCCGCCGAAGTACCGGCGGGCGCCGAGGGGCTCGATCGTGGACGCGGTGGAACCGGCGATCCGCGAACTGCTGGCCCAGTACCCGCGGATGCCCGCCACGGTGATCGCTGAGCGGATCGGCTGGGAACGGTCGTTGTCGGTGCTGAAGCGGCGGGTGCGGGAACTGCGGCCGGTGTATCTGCCGGCGGATCCGGTCTCGCGGACGGCGTATCAGCCCGGCGAGCTGGCCCAGTGTGACCTGTGGTTCCCGCCTGCGGACATCCCGCTGGGCTTCGGGCAGACCGGGCGGCCGCCGGTGCTGGTGATGGTGGCCGGGTACTCGCGGGTGATGACCGCGCGGATGCTGCCGTCGAGGCAGGCCGCCGATCTCGTGAGCGGGCACTGGGACCTGCTGTCCGGCTGGAGGGCGGTGCCGAGGGCGCTGGTCTGGGACAACGAGGCGGCCATCGGACGCCGGCGCGAGGGGCGGGTCGTGCTCGGTCATGAGTTCGCCGCCCTGGCCGGGCTGCTGGCTTGCAAGGTGATCCTGTGCCGGCCCCGAGACCCGGAGGCCAAGGGTCTGGTCGAGCGGGCCAACGGCTACCTGGAAACGTCATTCCTGCCCGGCAGAGTGTTCACTTCCCCGGCCGACTTCAACACGCAGCTGGCCGCATGGCTCGAGGTCGCCAACCGCCGGGTGCACCGCACCCTGGATGCCCGCCCGGCCGAGCGGTGGGAGGCCGACCGGGCCGCGATGCTGCCGCTGCCGCCGACCGCACCGCCGCGCTGGTGGCAGACCTCGGTGCGGATCGGCCGGGACCACTACATCCGCCTGGACACCTGCGACTACTCCGTCCACCCTGCCGCGATCGGACGGATCGTGCGGATCGAGGCGGACACCGAAACGGTGCGGGCCCATCTGGACGGGCGGCTGGTCGCCGAACATGCACGCTGCTGGGCCCGCCACCAGACACTGACCGACGCCGACCATGCCGATGCCGCCACGGCGATGCGCAGTCAGTACCGCCAGAGCGGGGCCACCGCCGCGGCGGTGGAGGTCGCGCAGCCGGATCTGCCGGCCTACGACCGCGTCTTCCAGCTGATCGAGGGCGGCGGAGGACAGGAGTAAACGCCATGGCCA
>NZ_JBEXSH010001425.1:0-1350 GCF_040613555.1 Streptomyces sp. NPDC006265 | reverse complement strand
GGCCTCGGCCAACGCGGCGAGGGGGGCCGCGTCGCCGTCGACCGAGAAGACCGTGTCGGACACGGCGATGGCCGTGCCCTCGTGGGTGGCCAGCGCCTTGCGCACGGCGTCCGGATCGGCGTGCGCCACGACCTGGGTGGTACCGCGGGCGAGCCGGCAGCCGTCGATGAGCGAGGCGTGGTTGCCCGCGTCGGAGACGATCAGGGAGCCGTGCGGGGCCAGCGCGGTGACCGCCGCGAGGTTGGCGGCGTACCCGGAGGAGAAGACGAGAGCCGCCTCGAAGCCGCAGAAATCGGCCAGTTCCCGTTCGAGTTCGGCGTGCAGTTCGGTCGTTCCGGTGACGAGCCGGGAGCCCGTCGCGCCGCCGCCCCAGGTCCGCGCGGCCCGGGCCGCGCCCTCAGTGATCTCGGGGTGGCGGGCCAGCCCGAGGTAGTCGTTGCTCGCCAGGTCCAGGAGCGGCGAATCGGCCGGACGGGGGCGCAGAGTCCGCACGAGTCCGGCGCGGGCACGCAGCTCCGCCTGCTCGTCGATCCAGCCGAACGCCATGGGTGTTCCTCCGGGGAATTTGTAGGCAGTGCACAGACACTAGCGGGACCACCAGCAGGTCACTGTGTGGCAATACCCACACCTCGAAGCGACTCTGTTGTGCGAACTCTCCTTTGCCCCGGGCACCTCCTTAGGACAGGATCGGCTTCCATGGACCTGCTGAACACGCTGGTGGACAAGGGGCTTCGGCGCGAGCTGCCGACCCGCGACGAGGCTCTGGCCGTCCTCGCGACATCCGACGACGACCTGCTCGATGTGGTGGCCGCGGCCGGAAAGGTGCGCCGGCACTGGTTCGGGCGACGGGTGAAACTGAACTATCTCGTCAACCTCAAGTCCGGCCTGTGCCCCGAGGACTGCTCGTACTGTTCGCAGCGGCTCGGCTCGACGGCCGGGATCCTGAAGTACACCTGGCTGAAGCCCGACCAGGCGTCCGACGCGGCGGCGGCCGGTGTGGCCGGAGGGGCCAAGCGGGTGTGCCTGGTGGCGAGCGGGCGCGGCCCGACCGACCGGGACGTGGACCGGGTCTCCGAGACGATCAGGACGATCAAGGACAACAACGAGGGCGTCGAGGTCTGCGCCTGCCTGGGGCTGCTCTCCGACGGTCAGGCCGAGCGGCTGCGCGAGGCCGGCGCCGACGCCTACAACCACAACCTCAACACGTCCGAGGCGACGTACGGGGAGATCACCACCACGCACACCTACGAGGACCGCGTCGACACCGTGCAGAAGGCGCACGGGGCCGGTCTGTCCGCCTGCTCCGGGCTGATCGCCGGCATGGGCGAGACGGACGAGGACCTCGTGGAC
>NZ_JBEXSH010001424.1:0-1351 GCF_040613555.1 Streptomyces sp. NPDC006265 | reverse complement strand
GGGGGTCCCCCCTGCTCGCCGCACCGGCCGAAATCCCGAGTACGTCCAGTACGAGGGCTTCCGGCCGGCACGCCGAGAGCACGCACCGGACGCCGCTCCTTAACGGGCAAACGTTGCCTGCCGCGGCCCTAGGTTCTCGGGGGCGCGGGCTGCGTCGATGTGCGGCTCCGCCGCGTGGACGCGAGCAATCCCCGCTCACCCGCACCCGGCCATGACCCGCACCACCCCGCCCCTGCCCCGCTCCGCACACACCCCCACCGTGAGGCAGAATCGGGCGCGATGAGCACCTACCGCGACTTCACCGCCCCCATCGGCTCCCGCCGTGCCACCGTGCTCCGCACCGTCGGCACCCGGGAGCGCCGCTCGCACCTGACGGCCCCCCGCGTGCCCACGGTCGGCATCGACATCGGCGGTACGAAGGTGATGGCGGGTGTCGTCGACGCCGACGGCAACATCCTGGAGATGCTCCGCACGGAGACCCCGGACAAGTCCAAGAGCCCCAAGGTCGTCGAGGACACCATCGCCGAACTGGTCCTGGACCTCTCCGACCGGCACGACGTCCACGCCGTCGGCATCGGCGCGGCCGGCTGGGTGGACGCCGACCGCAACCGCGTGCTGTTCGCCCCCCACCTGTCCTGGCGCAACGAACCGCTCCGCGACCGCCTGTCGGGCCGGCTCTCCGTCCCGGTCCTCGTGGACAACGACGCCAACACCGCCGCCTGGGCCGAGTGGCGCTTCGGCGCCGGCCGCGGCGAGGACCATCTCGTCATGATCACCCTCGGCACCGGCATCGGCGGCGCGATCCTGGAGGACGGCCAGGTCAAGCGCGGCAAGTACGGCGTCGCCGGCGAGTTCGGCCACATGCAGGTCGTACCCGGCGGCCACCGCTGCCCGTGCGGCAACCGCGGCTGCTGGGAGCAGTACAGCTCCGGAAACGCCCTGGTCCGCGAGGCCCGTGAGCTGGCCGCCGCCGACTCGCCGGTCGCGTACGGGATCATCGAGCACGTCAAGGGCAGCATCGGCGACATCACCGGCCCGATGATCACCGAGCTGGCCCGCGACGGCGACGCCATGTGCATCGAGCTGCTCCAGGACATCGGCCAGTGGCTCGGCGTCGGCATCGCCAACCTCGCCGCCGCCCTCGACCCCTCCTGCTTCGTGATCGGCGGCGGTGTCTCGGCCGCCGACGACCTGCTGATCGGCCCCGCCCGGGACGCCTTCAAACGGCACCTCACCGGCCGCGGCTACCGCCCCGAGGCCCGCATCGTCCGGGCCCAGCTCGGCCCGGAGGCCGGCCCCGCGCTGATGATCGCGGGCGGTCTGCTGCTTCTGCTGATCGCGCTGGACCTGC
>NZ_JBEXSH010001423.1:0-1352 GCF_040613555.1 Streptomyces sp. NPDC006265 | reverse complement strand
GTGAACTGATGGCGGGCAACCCGGCACGGTGAAGCGGCGTGGGCGACAGGCCCTCGGCCGGCTCTCCACCGCGGTGGGACGCCCTGGGGCGGCGATGCGGCAGCGAGCACCCCCGGCTCCGGTGGAACGACGCGCACGACGGGCCCTTGGCGAGTTCCCCCGGCGCGGTTCAGGGACGCGGGCGACAGGCCCTTGGCGAGCATTCCGGCGCCGTGGTGCCAACGCGCGACAGGCCCTTGGCGAGCACCCCAGCGAGATGGTGCGACGTGCGCGATGAGCCCCCAGCGGGCGCCGCGACGTAGCGGTGCCACGTACGCGATGGCCCCTTGGCCGGCACCCCGGCGCGGTAGTGCCACGCGCGCAATGGGACCTTGGCGGGAGCCCGCCGCGGCGGTGCCGCACGCGCGGCATGCCCTAGCCCACCGCCCGACGCGGTGGTGCGGTGGACGCGCGAACGACGAGGTCGACCGGCGGGTCGGCCGCCGGCGGCTGGTCTGTCTCGGGCTTCTCGATCGCCTGCACCAGGAGGCGGAGCCCCTCCCGCGCCACGGCGTCGAAGGGCTGCCGCACGGTGGTCAGGGGCGGGGTGACATAGGCGGCCACGGGGATGTCGTCGAAGCCCACCACGCTGACGTCGTCGGGCACACGCAGCCCGGCCTCCGTCAGGGCGCGGATGACACCGATGGCCATGTCGTCGTTGGCGGCGAACACCGCGGTGCAGTCACCGCGGACGGCGAGCTCGCGGCCCGCCGCGTATCCCGACGCGGCCGACCAGTCTCCCTCCAGCACGGCCGGCTCCGCGATGCCGCGTGCGGCCAGGGCCCCGCGCCAGCCCGCCAGTCGGTCCCGGGCGGCGAACCACCGCTGCGGGCCGGCGAGATGGTGGACGATCGCATGGCCGAGGTCCAGCAGATGCCCGGTGGCCGCCCGGGCGAGGAGTTCCGCACCGACGCCCGCGGCGATGGTGCGGGCGCCGCCGAGGGCCGCCGGGGCGCCGAGCACGAGGACCGGCACGTCGACGCTGACGGAGACCGGCCCCTCGTCGATCGGCTCGGAGACCACGATGCCGTCCACGCCCTGTTCCAGCAGCGACTCCACGGCGCCGGCCACCCCTCCCGGATCACCTTCCAGGGTGTTGACCACCCGGAGCGCGTAGCCGGCGTCCCGCGCGGCCCGCTCGACGCCGATCAGCAGCGACGCGGGGCCGTAGAGGGCGGTTCCCAGGGTGACGACGCCGATGGAGCGGGTCCGTCCGGAGGCCAGGGCCCGGGCCGCGCTGTTCAGGCGGTAGCCGAGCTCCCCGGCCGCCGCGAGCACCCTGCGGCGTACGTCGTCGGAGACGTACCGCTCCC